>CABUOH010000053.1 GCA_902493085.1 uncultured Sutterella sp.
TCCTTGAATTCAGGATCGACCTTGACGACGTTGGTGTCGAACATCTTGCCCTTGAGAAGCGGGCTGCCGGAGACTTCGTGGTAGACCGGCGCGGCATAGATCTGATAGGTGTCCTTGAACTTTTCCTTCTTGCCGTAATGGACGCGCGTGTACTCGACTTCAACGGTGTTCGTGTAGTCGGGGTACAGGCCCCAGACGGGAATGCCGCCGTGGGTGAGGAGCGCCTTTCGGCTCACGTCGTACTTGATTTCGGCGCCGTTGTTCTTCGGGACGATGCGGACCGTGGCGTCTTCAATGCCGTAGCCGCCGTTTTTGATGACGGCGGTGAGCGGTGCGATGCGGTACGGGTTGACGACGATTTCGCCGATGTGGCCCTGAACATGGAAGGCCACCTTGGGGCCCGACGGACCGCCGGCGGCATTGGCGGCGGGGACGAAGGCGACGGCGAGCGCTGCGGCGAGCGCGCACGGAACGAGCTTTTTCAACATTGTCTTTCCTTTGGATGGTCAAGCGGAGGCGACCTTTTCGGTCGGTGAAGGCATTGTAGGAAAGGGCCTCTCGGGCGACCATGGGCATTAGCGCAGAGGAAAAGGGCGCGGCCGTCATAAGCTTTTTGCGGATGAGGGAAATGCGCGCAAACCCTGAGATCGGATTCACCGATGCACGGGACGGAGCGCGCGGGTAAAGTTGCTTGGGTACCCAATCACCCATCAGGAATGCTTTCTCCATGTCCGCCTCTCTCACCTTCGACGCCGTTGAACTCTTTCTCTCCCTGATGGAGACGGGGTCGCTCAGCAGGAGCGCGCGCGTGCTCGGCGTTTCCGTGACGCAGGCGAGCCGGCTTTTGAGCAAGCTGCAGGACCATTTCGACGAGAAGCTCTTCGTCAGAACCTATCAGGGCATGCTGCCGACGCCCAAGGCCCATTCGATCGAGGGCGCAATGCGCCGCATTGCGCAGGCCTACGGCGAACTCGGCCAAACGCAGGTCTTTTCGCCCGAAAGGCTTTCCCGAACCTTTACGATCGCCACGACCGACAACGGGATTCTCTGCATGCTGATTCCCGTCATACGGCGCATCCGGCGCGTGGCGCCCGCCGTGCGCTTTCGCATTCTGCCGATTGAGTCGGACGTTCTCGAAAAGCTCAAGTCGGGCAACGTCGATTTGGCGCTCTATCCGATCATTGACCTGCCGCCTAAATTCCATTCGCTCGACCTTTTTCACCTGCAGCGCGCCTGCCTCGTTCGCAAGGGGCACCCGCTTGCCGTCAAGTTTCAGGCGGGCGAGGCGCTCACCGAAGAGGACTTCAACGCCTACGAGAAGATTTCCGTAGGCTTGAGCGACGAGACGCTGAGCCGTCCGATCTACGGCTCGAACACGCATCTCGCGCAGCATCAGAATACGGGCATCCAGGTGCCGTACTTCATGGCGGCGCCGTTTTTTCTGCCCGACAGCGACTTCACGCTCTTTCTGCCCGAGCCCACGGCCAAGTTTTTTGCGCAGATTCTGGACCTGGACATCGTCACGCCGCCGAGCGACCGGCTCGCCTACGCTACGCGCATCGTGTGGCATGACCGCGTGCATTCGGACGTTGAGTCCCAGTGGCTCAGAAGCCTCTTCGTCGCCTACGCCCGCCCGGTGGCGGGCGATGAGGAGGCGGACCTCGACTTCTGCTGACGAAGAAGCCCCGCCGGGCGGCGGGGCTTCTTGAACGGGGGCGGACAGCTCCGGTCATGGCTGACCGGAGGCAGTCAGGTTACTTCGCCTGCATCGCGTAGATGTAGGACTGCTGGCCGGCGATGCGGCCGAACGTGACGATGTCGGCCTGGGCATTGCCGCCCAAGCGGTTGGCGCCGTGGACGCCGCCCGTGATTTCACCGGCAGCGAAGAGACCCGGGATGACCTGGCCCTTCGTGCTGTAGACCTGGGTCTTGGAGTCGATCTTGATGCCGCCCATCGTGTGGTGGACGGCCGGCGTCACCATGATGGCGTAGAACGGAGCCTGATCAAGGTTGCGCGGCATGTCGGCGCGGCCGAAGGCGTCCTTGCCGGCGGCCTTGCCCTGCTTCCAGGCGTCGATGGAGGCCTTGAGGTCAGCGGCGGGCACGCCCATCTTGCCGGCGATTTCGTCAAGCGAAGCGCCGGAGACGCAATAGGACTGCTTGATGTACTTGTTCGTGGCCTTGAGCGACTTCTGCATGTCGGAGTCGAAGAAGAGGTAGGCCACGCCGTCCTTCTGCTTGAGGATGGCGGCGGAGACCGCGTCGCGGGTGTTGAGCTCGTTGAAGAAGCGCTTGCCTTCCTTGTTGACGAGAATGGCGCCGTTGCCGCGCACGGCTTCGGTGATCATTTCGCCCACCTTGGGAACGACCGTCGGATGCGTCTGGATTTCCGTCATGTCGATGAGCTGCGCGCCGATCTTTTCGGAGAGCGTGATGCCTTCGCCCAGAGCGCCCGGATGGTTCGTCGTGGCAAAGCCCTTGAGGCGGGGCACGTACTTGGAGACGAGCTCGTTGTTGGCGCCAAAGCCGCCGGCGGCGTTGACGACGGCCTTGGCATGGATCGTGTAGGTGCCGTCCTTTTTGCTGTTGACGAGGAGACCGGTTACCTTGCCGTCCTTCATGAGGATCTTGGTCGCTTCGGTGTTCATGCGCATGTCGATCTTGCGCTCCTTGGCGGCGTTGTAGAGGGTCTCGACGACTTCGGGGCCGACCAGGGCGCCGCCGGTCGGACGGTGCGCGCGGGCCTTGGAGGCGCCCGCGAGAAGGCCGACGTCGCGAAGGTCGCCGCCCAAGGCAAGGAGCCATTCGACGGCGGGACCGGCGCCCGCGACGAGCGTGCGAACGAGTTCGGGATCGTTCTTCCAGTGGCCGCCCTTCATCGTGTCGAAGTAGGCGATTTCAAGCGAGTCCTGCACGCCCTTGGCGGCCTGAAGGGACGTGCACGGGGCGTTGAGGCCGCCCGCGGCGCGGATCGTGTTGCCGCCGGGCATGGCCATCTTTTCAACGACGACGACCTTGGCGCCGAGATTGGCGGCTTCGACGGCGGCGGACAAGCCCGCGCCGCCCGCGCCGATCACGGCGATGTCGACTGTGACGTCGTCGGCGGCCTGGGCGCCGGAAATGCCGAATGCTGCGGACACGGCCGCGGCAACGAGAATCTTCTTCATTTGAGTCTCTCCAATGAGGTTTGTGCCGCAGAGCGGGGTTTCGGGCCCGCAGATGGTCTTGCGGCGTCGATGGGCGCTCGGGATGGTCGATTGAGCGTCGATTGCGTCACTATACGCCCGGGCGGCCGGAATGGAATGCGGGAAAGATCGCGATTGTTGATCGAAGGCCTGCCGCGCAGGCGGATTTGCAATTGCCCGGGTCGGCGAAATGTCTATGAAAAGGCGATGAGAAGGCGATGAACAGGCGAAATCACGCACAAGGAAGGGACGGGTCAAGGGCGAGCCAAGAAGGAGCCAAGAACGAGAAATAGCGTTTTCGTTCAATTGGCCTCTCTAATTGGCCCCTCTTGAATTCGGCTGAGCTTGAATCGGGCGCGTGTGCTGAAAAAGTGTATGAAGAGCGAGAAAAGTCGCTTGAAAAAATGTTGCTCATGCCGGTAAAGTCGTTGTAAAAAGTGTTGTTCGAGATGAAGGAGGGGCGGTGATGGCGTTGAAACGCAAGGTTGAGGCTCAGTTTTTGGCCTGGAAGGCGAATCCCGATCGTCTGCCGCTCGTCGTCAATGGCGTCAGGCAGTGCGGCAAGACGCACTCGGTTCTGGCATTCGCGCGGGCGCATTACGAGCACGTCGCGTACGTGAATTTCGTCGAAAAGCCGGACCTTGCCCGCGCATTCGAGGGCGCCTTGAATGTCGACCGGATCGTCATGATGATTTCGGCGCTCTACGGTCGTCCGGTGCGATTCGAGCCCGGCCGGACCGTGATCATTCTCGACGAAATCGAGCGGTGTCCTCAGGCGGGAACCGCTCTCAAGCTCTTCAAAATGGACGGCCGGTACGACGTCATCGCCATCGGATCCCTTACCGGCGTCGGCGGTTGTGGGGAGGACGGCGCCTGCATTCCCGTCGGCTGCGAAACGACGCTCACGATGCGTCCGCTGGATTTTGAGGAGTTTTTGTGGGCAAGCAACGTGCCCGAAGCTGCGATTGGGCTGCTGGGTCAGTCGCTCGCCGCCGAGACGCCAGTTCCCGAACCTCTTCACGCCCGCATGGAGGCGCTGCTGCTCGAGTACGCCGTCGTCGGCGGCATGCCGGCGGTTGTCGAAACCTTCATGCGCACCCGCAACATCAGCCTCGTCCTCGGACAGCTGAGAGATCTTCTCAATGCGTATCGGGCCGACATGACCCAATGCGCAGCCGGAGCCGACAAGACGAGAATCAAGGCGTGCTTCGATTCCATTCCTCGCCAGCTCGCCAAGGACAACAAGAAGTTCCAATATTCGCTGGTTCGCAGGGGCGGCCGCGCAAGCCAATATGCCGGTGCGCTCCAATGGATCGAGGACGCGGGTCTCATTCACCGCTGCCGCAACGTCACCATCACGGAGCTGCCTTTGGAAGGCTTTTCCATGGACGACAACTTCAAGGTCTACGCTGCGGACGCGGGCCTCTTCATGGGCATGCTCGAGGACGGCACGGCGGCCGAAGTCCTCGGAGGCAATCTCAATGGGCTCAACGGCGCCATTCTCGAGAATTTTGCCGCGGACATGCTCTCAAAGGCGGGACGCAAATTGTATTTTTACCGAAGAAGCACGGGACTGGAAGCGGAGTTTCTGATCCGGCACAAGGGGCGGTGCGTGCCTCTGGCCGTCAAGCCTTGCTCCGGCAACGCCAAGCGGATCAAAACAATCCTGCAGAACGCCGAAAAGTATTATGTCGACCGCGCGATCGAGGCCGGGATGTGCAACGTTGGGCGCAGCGGCGGCATTCTGACGATGCCCTTCTACATGCTTTTTCTGCTCACGGAGCGCTGATGCGCGGCCTGCGGCCGCCGGTCTTTTCGAAGGGGCGGAAGCAGGTCTTCAAGTTGGCCTTTGTTCTGGCCTTCGCATTGGCTTTGGGCCGGAGTGAGGTAGCGCCCTCAAATCCGCACGGCGCAACGATTCGGGAGGACTTTCATTTGCGCGCGGAGGGAGGAGAAGGGCGCCTCTTGCATGTAGAATAGGGGTCCTATGAAAGCCAGCATCTCATATCCGGGCTTCCTGCGATTGCGCGCCGCGCCGCTCTGGAAGCTTCTGGCGGCCGACAATGCGCCCGCCATCATCGCCATTCTGGCCGAGCACCTCTATGAGTCGGACCACGGCATGCGTGCGTCCGAATTCTATGCGCGCGTCGACCGCAGCCTCGAGGAGCTCCGCGCCACGGGCGTCGACATGCCGTCGTCGGCCCGCGAATACGCCTCGCAGTGGCTCGCCCTCGGCCTTCTCGAACGCACGCTGCCCTACGGGAGCGACGAGGAGGTTTTTTCGCTCACGACCGCATCGGCCGATGCCGTGAGGTTCGTGACCGGCATGGGCAGGCCCCGTGCGGAGGCGACGGAATCCCGCCTGCAGCTCGTCATCACGGCGCTCGA
Organism: uncultured Sutterella sp.; assembly: GCA_902493085.1. Lineage (GTDB taxonomy): Bacteria > Pseudomonadota > Gammaproteobacteria > Burkholderiales > Burkholderiaceae_F > Sutterella. The sequence goes on from CABUOH010000053.1 coordinate 5,574, forward strand.
TCGTCTTGAAGAGGATACGGACGCGGACGTCGTTCGGCGCGAAAAGCGCCTCATCGAAGAGCAGAGCCGCATCCGCCGCGAACTCGAGGCCGTGGGCAGAGGCGAAGTCAAGGTGCTCGACAAGGAGACGGCGCTCGAGCGCACACGCGAAATCCTCACGCTCTTTTCAGGCCTCGTGGGCGACTTCTACCGCGTGCGCGACAGCTTTGAAGAGCTCAACGCCGATCTTCGCCGCCGCATCATGGAGTGCTCGGGTTCGAGAGGCGACGTGCTCGAGGACGTCTTCGCGGGGCTCGACCTCATCAGGCTGAGCCCGGCCGGGCGAACCTTCTTTGCCTTCTGGCGTCTTCTCAACGACCCCGTCGAGTCCGCCCGCTTTGAAGAGGCGATCGACGCCGTGCTTTCGCGCGGGTTCGCGAGCGAACTGACGCTCGACGAGCGCAGGCTTCTCGGCCTGATGCGCCGCAGCCTTCTTGAAAAGGGCGGCGAGGTGCACGATACGACCCGGCGCCTTGCGCACGGGCTGCGCAACTTCGTCGAAAGCCGCCAGTATCTCGAGGAGCACCGCCTCACGAGGCTCCTCACGGAGGCCATGCGCTCCGGGATCGACGCCGCGGGCGAGCAGAGCCTCGTTCGCCGCACGGGCGTGGAGCTCTGGCGAACGGGCTTTACGCCGCGCTCGGCCGGCCAGGCGGTCTTCTGGGATCCGGTCACGCATGCGCCCGCGCCGCCCGTCGAGGACGGCACGCCGCCGCCCCTTGACCTCAGCGCCGTCGGCGAGCGCATTGCGCGCAGCGAAATCAACATTCGCGAACTCAAGGAAAACGTTCTTGATCTGCTCTCGCGAAAGGATCAGGCGAGCGTGGGCGAAGTGCTCGAAGCACATCCCGCCCGGCAGGGCCTCGGCAGCGTCGTGGGCCTCATGGAGCTCGCGCTTCGATACGGCGTTCAGGGCGCCGGAACGGAAAAGCTCAAGTGGACGGGCCTTGACGGCCGCGAGCGTTCCGCCACCGTGAACCAACTCTTCTTTGTTAAGGACAAGATTGATGACCTCACCCGACTCTACTGACGCCGTGCGCGATGACGAACAGGCCGCGGGTCTCTGGCGCGGCGATGCGGGCGAGCTGAAGCTCGACGCCCGGCGGGCGCTCGTGCAGCTTCTCAGGGGCCCCGTGCTCGACGGCGTGCGCATGGGCGTCATCTGGAAGGCGCTCATCGAGAGCGAGGACCGGATCCGCAGCCGTCTCAACGACATGTTTCTGGAGCTCGTGATCGATCGCGAGCAGCTCTTTGCGTTCACGCGCCAGGCGGACACCGATCCCGTCAAGGCGCCCGTTCTCCTGAAGCGCAAGCCCCTCAACTACATCGAGACCTATCTCTTTTTGTTCCTGCGCCTGAGGCTTTCGAGCGCCGAGGGGCGGGGCGAGCGCGCCGTGATCAGCCTCGACGAAATCCGCGAGCATCTCTCCGACATCGCAGGCGGGAGCCGCGACGCGGTGGGCTTTGAGAAGCATCTCGCGGGCGCCGTCACGAAGGCGGACCAGTTCGGCGTGCTTCGGCGTCTCAAGAGCGGCGAGGACGCCTTTGAAATCTCGCCGGTT
>CABUOH010000054.1 GCA_902493085.1 uncultured Sutterella sp.
AACCGCCGACACGCGGATTTTCAATCCGCTGCTCTACCAACTGAGCTACCCAGCCATCAGGACAAATTGTCAATCCGCGCCCCACGAAGGTTGTGGTGGCTGGGGACGGAATCGAACCGCCGACACGCGGATTTTCAATCCGCTGCTCTACCAACTGAGCTACCCAGCCGCGCAAATTAGACGACCATTCTACCTGTTGGGTTTAAAAAAAGCAATAGCAAGGCCGCAAAAGAGGTCGTGGATACCGCAAATGCGGTATCTTAAGTCTGATCGAGTGTTCGGGCTGTGATTGTTGAAATAATGTAAAACACCTGATGCAGAATGGGGGACGGCGGACTTTGAACTGTTGTTGAGTTTCCCGGCGAGGAAGTTTACAAAGAAGGTCGACGACATAAGGTTGGAGAACATGTCTGTCAGGTAGACTCAGACTCCGACAAAGGCGCTCTGTGCGCCAGACATTGTGACCAACGAAGAGACCTTAAAGAACATCATGCTTAAGAAGAGTTTGTTTGCCGCCCTGTTTGCCGGCCTTGCGGTCGGTGCCGTCGCCGCGACGCCCAAGAGTGTAGAGGATGCGCTCATGCAGACGACCGGGCTCAAGGCGGATGCTGTCCAAAAGTCGCCCGTGCCCGGTATGTGGGAGGTCGTGGTGCAGGATCGAGTCTTCTATGTTGACGATCAGGCACGCTATGTGCTTTACGGCAGCCTGATCGATACGGTCAAGCAGACGAATCTCACGAATGAGCGCCTTCGTGAACGCGCCCGGGAACGTTGGAAGGAATGGCCGTTCCAAGATGCCGTCAAACAGGTTTTCGGCAAGGGCGAACGCGAGGTCGTCGTTTTTTCCGATGCAAACTGCACCTACTGTCGTTCAATGGAATCGGTCTACGCTCAGGTAGGCAATGTGACGGTCTACACCTTCATCACGCCTATGCTTCGCGGTGAAACGAATGCCCGCGAAATCGTGTGCGCCAAGGACCGTGCAAAGGCTTGGCACGAGTGGATGGGCAACAATGTTCGCCCGAATTCAGTTTTGGCCGGCTGCGACACGAGCATGCTCCAGCGAAATCTTGTTTTGGCCAATCGCCTTAATGTGACGGGGGCGCCGACCTTTTTCTTCAAGAGCGGCGACCGCGTGACGGGAGCCATGGCTGCGGCTCAGTTCGAAAAGCTTATTTCGACGGTTGAATAGTTCAAAACAAAGGGAGGTGCTCTGAGCGCCTCCCTTTTTTTTGATTTCACTTCATTTGGGGTGAACCATGATGTCTTCTGGATTCATGCCGATGGGAACGAGCACCCACGAGAAGGCTTGACTTTTTTGCCGGCCCGCCGCTTCGCCTGCGTTGTTGCCAAACCCCCAGAAGTAGTCGAAGCGGATGATGCCACGGATGGCGCCGCCCGTGTCTTGGGCGATGACGGGGCGGACGATGTTTAGTGGAGGATTGGTTTGAGAGGCATCTACGATGAAGGGGGTGCCGAGGCGCCAGTAGCGCAGATCGACGGCTACACTGGTCTCCGGCGTGAGCGGCACGCCTTGGGCGCCGAGCGGTCCGAGGTCCGGGGAGCCGGTGCGTTCTTCAAAGAAGACATAGCTCGGATTTTGAGCCAATGCTTCGTCAACGCGTGAGGGATTGTCACGGGCCCATCGGCGAATGCGCTGCATGGAGAGTTCGTGGCTCTTCAGATGTCCTTCCCTGATGAGCCAGGTGCCGATGGAGTGGTATTTGCGTCCGTTCTGGTCGGCAAATCCCACACGCATGAAGGTTCCGTCGGGCAGGCGGATTCGCCCGGATCCTTGAATGTGGAGAAAGAAGGCGTCAACGGGATCGTTTACCCAGGCGATGGCTCGTGACGCAAGATCGGTTCTCTTTTGAATGGTTGCCCTGTCGTCGTAGGGAACGATGCGACGGCCTTCCAGCTTGCCCCGCAGGCGAAGCCCCCGCAATTGCGGATACAGCTCGGAGAGCTCGATGACGAGCAGATCGTCTGGGACGCCGTAGATCGGATGGATGAAGGATCCCGTGCGAGTACGGCTGCCAAGCAACTCCGGCTCGTAGTAACCCGTCATGAGTCCGGTGTCCTGAACAAGCGTGGGCTCTTCGTTGGCGACAAAGACCTTCCACGGCGTGAAATTTGCCAGAAAGAAGCGTTGTGCGCCGATGGGATCAGTTGCAAGCGCGCTTGAACAGACATCCTTCCAAACCGGATCGTTCCGCATGGCTTCGCAGGAGCGCTTGAAGGCTGCGAGCGCAGGTTCCCAAGTGTAAGCCTGAACCTGGGGCAGGCGGTCGAACGAACTCTCCTCAAAAGCAACCTCGGGATGAGCGGGGACGACGGGTTTGATGGGTGCCTCGGGGGTCGTACAGGCGGCAAGAAGCAACGCGGCGGCTGTCGGTGCTGCAGAACGGATAAGTCTAAAGAGCATGTCGAGGCGTCTGAAAGTGTGAGGATGAATCGGGTCGCGTCCGGTGATTCTAGGCGAAAAGGGAGTGACGGTTGTAAAAAGTGCAAGGCGTGCGTTGTCGGTTCAGTTCGCCGGCGGGTCTCGCTATACAATGAATGCTGTCAATATTCGTCACCCGCAATTCATGCGGAGAAGGAACTTTTAAATCATGCGACTTTGCAGAATTGCCCCTTCCATTCTATCCGCCGACTTTGCCCGCCTCGGACAGGAAGTGAGCGACGTTGTCGAGGGCGGCGCCGACTGGATTCACTTTGACGTGATGGATAATCATTATGTCCCGAATCTGACCGTTGGCCCGCTTGTGCTCAAGGCGATTCGACCGTATTCCAAGGTGCCCGTGGACGTGCATCTGATGGTCGAGCCGGTTGACGAACTCGTGCCCGCTTTTGCAAAGGCGGGCGCCGACATCGTCACATTCCATTGCGAGGCGTCGAAGCACGTCGATCGTACGCTTCAGCTTATTCGCGACAACGGCATGAAATCCGGCCTGGTCTTCAATCCGGCGACGCCGCTAACCTATCTCGACTATGAGCTCGATCGTATTGACGTGGTATTGCTCATGAGCGTGAATCCGGGTTTCGGCGGACAGAGTTTCATCGGCGCGACGCTTGACAAGATCAGTGCCGTGCGGGAAAGGCTTGATCGCTACGAGGCTGAAACAGGCAGGCGAATTGCGCTTGAGGTCGACGGAGGCATCAAGCCGAGCAATATTGCCGAGGCGGCACGGGCGGGGGCGGACACTTTTGTTGCCGGTTCTGCTGTCTTTAGCGCTGGAAGTGCTGCTGGCTATGCCGAGGTAATCTCCGCAATGAAGGCCGCTGTCGCGGCATTGGACTGAAAAATGCGTACAGTCAAGGCCGTCATGTTCGATTTGGACGGCTCGTTGGTGGATTCTCTTCCTGAGCTCTATTACGGTGTGGAGGAGGCCCTGTCGGATATGGGATTCAAGGTGCCGACGCAAGAGGCGGTTGGAGCCATGATCGGCCGTGGCATAGGCGTGCTTGTCGATCGCATTTGTGCTGATTTGGGCATTGATCCGGCATCCGAACAAAGGGCTGAACTCTTTTCCCGCCTGCTCAAGGCATGGCAGGTATCGGCAGGAAGTCGCGTAGCCTTTTATCCGGGGGTTCTTGAGAGCATTGAGAGGCTCAAGGAAAAGGGCATCAAGGTTGCTCTCGTGACGAACAAGCTCAGAGGTTTGACGATGGATTTTCTCAGGTCGCGAGGGTTGGAGAAGTTATTCGACACCGTGGTGGCCGGGGATGACTGTCCAAACAATAAGCCGGCGCCGGATATGCTGCTCAAGGCTATGGACGAAATGCAGGTATGCGCGTCGGAAACCCTCATGGTGGGCGACAGTCGCAACGATGCTTTGGCGGGGCGGGCTGCAGGGGTCTCGGTCGCATTGGTCGAGACCGGATACAACGAAGGCGTGAGCATCTCGGACTGGGCGCGTGAGGCGGGGTTCAGCCGCGTGTATCCGAGCGCGAGAAAGGTGTGCGAGAGAATCACTGCCTCCGGAAGGTTGTAACGGATGGAAAGATGCCGGTCCCGAGGGATCGGCGCAGATGAAATCGACGGGATTGACGTCAGGGAAATGAATCTGAAAAGAATTTTGCTTTGCGGGCTGTTACTCGGCGCAACGGCCGCGGGGACACACGCCGCTTCTCCCATGGTGGAGATCAACATGTGCTACCAGAGGGCTGGTGATGATGCCGTCAAGATTGGTGCGTGCCTCGAGCAGGAGAGCAAGCTCGTGCAGGCGGAATACAAGGACGCCGTCGAGCGCGTAACCGTGGTGGCGAAGGCTTGGGACAAGCCTAATCGCAACCGGACGCGTTGGGACAAGCTCATGAGAGCCAATCAAGCTTTCGACAATTTCGTTAAACGGGAATGCGATTTCGTAAAGAACACGACCAAGGGCAATAAGACGCAGGAGAACAATGCGGCGCTTGCCTGTAGGATCAACCTCTTGCGCATGCGTACGGACATGCTCGAAAACCGCTACCTGAGTTCCGCCAAGCAATGACGGCCAGTTTGTTTTCTGAAATCTCCATGCCGGACATGACGTTGCCGGCGGATCCGCTCTGGCATGAGCTTGTCGCCGCCTTCATGGCATCGGACGAAGGCCGGCACACGGTTGATCGAATTGCTGCAGATCTGGCCGGAGGTCACGCTGTTTATCCGCCGCGCGTATTTCGGGCGATGGATGAGACGCCTTCGGGTGAGGTTCGCGTTGTGATTCTTGGGCAAGACCCCTATCACGGCCCCGGGCAGGCAGAGGGTCTCTCTTTTTCCGTCCCTGCAGGGATTAAAGTCCCGCCGTCGCTTCGCAACATCAAGAAGGAGCTTCAGAGGGATCTGGGCATGGCGGTGACGCCCACGGGTTCGCTTGTGCCTTGGGCACGCCAGGGCGTACTGCTTCTGAACGCCATTCTGACGGTGAGAGGCGGAGAAGCTGCAAGTCATCGTTCGCTTGGTTGGGAAGTGCTTACCGATTCGATCATTCGAGCTGTGTCGGAGAAGGGGCCGCATGTCGTCTTCATGCTGTGGGGAAATTTTGCTCAATCCAAGCGCAGCCTTATCGACACGAAGAAGCATTTGGTGCTTTGTGCCAATCATCCGTCTCCGCTCTCGGCCACGCGCCCGCCCGTGCCGTTCGTCGGTTGCGGTCATTTCGGAACTGCCAACGCGTGGCTGATTGAACACGGGATCAATCCTGTTGACTGGGCGAACTGAGCCAAGCTCGTCCGATTTCGGTCGGGTCGGGCATTTTAAGCACGCCGGGGCGAGGAAGCGGTTCTGAAGGAACGGTCACTTCGGCAACTCTAAGAAGGTGTTCTCGAAAGAAATGAGTGCGCGCGGTTGAGCCGGCGAACTGTGAAAACAGGCGATCGATTCCTGCAGGCTCAACACGGAGGTTGTTGACGGCGACGATTTCATCTCCGGCAAAGAGCCCGGATGCGAATGCGGCACCGCGGCTTTCTGCGTATCGAATTCGAGTGCCGTCAAGATGAAGGCCGAGATGCGTTTGGGTAAAAGGTTCCGTTCCGTTTTGTTCTTCCTTTATGCCGAGAGTTTCGAGAGCTGCCTGCCACTCTGACTCCCAAAGCTGCCGGTCGGTTGTGTCTACGAGTTTTTTAAAGCGATCGGCAATTGTCTTGTCAGTGATGCGTTCAAAGAAGGCGCCGTCAGGCAGAGCACGGATCTGAGGGTTCTCCAGCGATTCATGGAACCATGATTGGAGCACGGTGTCTAGCGAACGGCCGGTCTTGCGGAGTGCTGCGTCAAGCATGAAGGCGAGCACGGCTCCCTTCCCATAGTAGGAAGTCTGGCTGTACGGACTGTCGGCCGTTTGCTTGTAGAGATGGGTCCAGGCATTGAAGCTTGCACAGCCAAGAGATTCGGCAAAGAAGCCTTCTCGCTCGCGAACACGGTTGAATCGGGCGGACGTAAGCGACAGGAGCTTCTCTTTGTCTATGACGCCTGCTCTGAACGGCAGGAGGTTCTCGTAATAAGTCGTGAAGCCTTCGAATAGCCAAAGATCGTGCGTGTGGCACTCGCGGTCGAGTTTATAAGGCAGAAAGGCTGCCGGACGAAGATGCTTCACCAGCCAGGCGTGGAAGTATTCGTGAGCAAGGACGGTAAGAAAGTCGTCATAGCCTTTGGGACGAGAGTGTTCTCCGGCGCCGGGAAGTGCGAGCGAGTCGGTTTGCAGCACGCAGGAGGCATCGTGTTCAAGACCGCCGAAGAGATGCGGACCTACTTGGATGTGAAAAAGATACTGCTCGAAGGGTGCGCCTCCCCAGAAATCAAGCGTAGCCTTCAGAATGGCTTCAACGTCGTGAAGAATCATGCTTGATTTGAGGTGTGAGGTGCCAGGTCCCGTGAAGACGAGCCTATGACGAATGTCGGCAACGGCAAGGTCGAAAATGCAGTGCTCGCCTCTCTCTGTCGTGAAGGTGACGGGGGCGTCAAGGAGCTCCTGAATGCCGGATGCTGTGAACCGAAATGCGTCAGCTGATTTGAGACTGCAGTGAGGGGTGAATGCACAGTCGGCGAATTCAATCGTGCAGGGGGAATCATGGCCTTCTGGAACGAGGAGAACTGCGGCAGGATTGAAGAAGCCCCGATATTCGTCCAACCAAGCGTCATGGATGCCGGAGGAGTAGGCAAAAACGTCCCATTCGATGCGAATGGGGACTTGGGGTTCAAGGTTGCTGATGATCCAGCAACACTTGTCCTTCTGCACGAGTGTCCCAGCGTTTGTGCGCGGGCCCCGGATGCGGCCCGCATAATCGCGGATGAGGTAGCTCCCGCTTGTCCAAGCGGCCATCTGGAGAATGATGAAGTTTGTTGCGGGGGCGATTTCCAGAGAGAGGTGAAGAAGGTGAGCCCGAGGGTTCGGTGCGACTGAGTAATGGAGCATGAGAAGCGTGCAGAAAAAAATACGGCGAGCCTTGACAGGGCGGAAACCTTTGTGCATAATACGCCACCTGACTTCTTCGGAGGTCGATGAAAAAGCAAGTCAAAAAAAAGATTTGACAAATGGAATTTGGTTCTATAAAATTAAATTCCTACGCTGTTGAAACAGCGATGCTCTTTAAAAATCAGAATCAACGAACCGATAAGTGTGAACATCGGCAGTTTCA
>CABUOH010000055.1 GCA_902493085.1 uncultured Sutterella sp.
GCCGATGCGGCAAGCGAGGGGCTTGCCGTCCTTGCCGACAGGGGTGAGAACCTTGTCCTTGAGGCCGTCACGCCAGCCATTGGGAGCGGCGAGAATCCACTTTACCTGTTTATCGCGGCCGATCTTGACGACGGCGGACTGATGACGGGACGACAGAATGATGGAGTCGTCAACAGGATCATGATCAACCGAGTTGACGTGAGCCCAGTTGCGGCCTGCCCCCGTACCCGCAATGTCGCCGAAGGCGTGCTGAGCCTCGAGCTTGGCGAGCTGCTCGGCCGAGAGTGTCTTGCCCGATTGGGTTGTGTCGATGTTGAGGCAAACGGCGCCTTGGTCGATGGACTTCAGGACAATATTGCGGTTCGGATCAAGAATCTCAAAAAGACGCCACTCGTCAACAACCTCACCCGAGTTGTCCACCTCGATGATGACGTCTCGGACCGTCCGCACGGGCGTGTCGTCGGCACGCCTCAGATCGGGAGAGGCAACCCGCAGGAAATAGTGACCGTTTTCAGCAGGCATCATAGCGTGGCTGAAGTCCGCATAGTTGGCCGGCAGGCGCCGGTTGAAAACCTCCCGACCGAGCAGGTCATACTTGGCGTAGCGTTGTCCGTAGCCCCACGAAAGCGCTCCGTCGGGATTCTGATGAAATCCCATCATGATGCCCGCCCTGTAGAGCGACTCCGGATCATAGATGCGATCGGCCTTCATGTACCAGCGGATTTCCCCCTTCGTATCGAGAATGGCGTTTCGCGGCGGATTGTTCCACTGCAGGGCGCCGCCCACGGGGTTGTTCCATACCGCGCGACTTGAGCGCGCGTCAACGGCCCCGAGATTGTTGATGAAGTAGAGACGATCGGAAAACTCCTTAGGAGCCTCCTTCGTCACGCTCGCGCTCATGAATTCCTGCGCCATCCCCGGGTCGCCCGTCGTCTCAAACCATGCCGGCTGCGTATTGATGACGTAGCTTTCCGTGACGGTCTTCTCTTCACCCAAAAAAACGCGCGTGTAGGTCACCTCGACCGTGTTGCGCCATCCGGCGTAGAGTCCAAAGACCGGAATCCCGCCGTGGGTGCGAAGCGTCTGAGGGCCGACATCATACTTGATCTCCTGACCGCCCTTTTTGGGGACGATGCGAACCGTCGCGTGCTTGAGCACGTAGCCGCCGTTCTTGATGACGGCGGTGAGCGGCGCCAGTCCATAGGGATTCACGATCGTCTCGCCAAGCGTTCCCTGCACGGCGTAGCCAACCTTCATGCCGCTCGGGCCGCCAACGGCATGGGACGGAGCGGCAAAGGCCGCGGCGAAGATGCCGGCAACGACCGGCAGAAGTTTGAAAGCAATGCGCACAATCCTCTCCTCAGTTACTGACCGATGCGGCGACGGCCGCCGGCCGCATGTCTCGATCTTACCAAACGTATCTACGAAGGCGTGAAGCGTCGCAACACGCAGCAATCCGAACAAGCCGCCTAGCGTCAGCCCCGAAGCGACTCGATCGTCTCAATCATCTTCAGCTGGCCCGGACAGTCCTCTTTGCCGAAACGCTCGACGTCGATTTTGGCAAGCTTGCGGACGATCTCAAGGCTCGTTGCATGGAGCGCGTACGGACATCCCTGCTCCTTTATGTGAGCGATGACGCCGTGGACGGAACTGTGGATGCCGTCGGCGAGAATTGCGCGAGCCTGCGCAACTCGCTGAAAATTGTCGCCGCGGTAGTCTGGAATGACACGGTCTTCCGTAAGACCTCGATCTGCAATCTCCCGCAGTTCGGCAGAGAAGTCGAATTTGTGGGCGCAAAGCTCTTCAGTGCTCATCGTCCTAAAAACGGTCTCAAGATGCTCTAGCCACTCTCGGGTGCGGCTGCCGGCCTTGTCGCGGGCGATAGGATTGAGATCCTCCCAACGGTCAATGAGATCGTCGAGCGCCTGCACGACGGCAAACTGCGAATACATGAGGCCCGCCTGATCGGTCTCGCTCCTCATGGTGTTGAAAAATGCGCTGACTGCTTCCTGCGGCGTCATGTTGTCTCTCCTGGGGGTCATTGATTCAAAGGGGCGCCCGCCGCAATGCGAACGCCTGACATGCGCATGTTAGACCGCCAATCTCAAGAGAACCTTATGCCAATAGAACCCGCCATCCGCAAAAAAAAGAGGCTGTTCATCGCTGAACAACCTCTTTTCCTGGATTTGGTCGGGGCGGCGGGATTCGAACTCGCGACCCCTTGCACCCCATGCAAGTGCGCTACCAGGCTGCGCTACGCCCCGAAGGATTTGAAGTTTACCCCACTCACTCGAAAAAAGCAAGAGTAATTCTTCAAATACCGCATTTAAGGTATGCCACCTTCATCTTCAAGCACTTTCGACGCCTTTTTCAACTCACCGAGACTCTCGGAAATGCGGCTGTTAAGGGTGTCGGACGACTGGTAGCAGACCACCGTACGCTCCTCGATCATGACAGCATCGCCCGTCCAGGGATTGCGCGCAGGTCTCGGCGCCTTGAGGCGCAGAGAGAATTTGCCGAGTCCGGAGAGCTTGACCTGATGGCCATCGGCGAGGTGCGCAAAGATCACGTCGAAGAACTTCGCAACATAGGCTCGGCTCTCAGAGAGTTCAAGACCGTGCTTCGCGCAGAGCATCTCGACGAGGTCAGCCCGTTTTAGACAAGGCGTCCCGCATGCTTCGTCGTCCGCCGTTCTGCGCAGGCGTACGGGCCTAGCCGTCTCGTCCCTCAACTTCTCGGTGTCCGCATGTTTGGCCGTCGAAAATGGGGACGCGGATTCTTCGGGTTCGTCCTCCCAATCATCCGGAAAGAGGACGCCTGATTCAGTAAAAGTTTTCATGAGGTTTTTTCAGCCGGCTTCCTCGACAAGAGGATGCCGGCTGCCCGATGAAGACGTTAATCAAGCGCGAAGACGCGCACCGGCGCGTTCGAGCACTTCGACGAGGGCCCGCATCGCTGCGTCGGCCTCAGCCTCGGCAAGCGCTTCCTCACCCGTCGAGTTAAGCTCGACGGCAAAGGTCGAAGCGATCAAAGGAGACGAGCGCCCCGAGGCGCGCATCGGAAACACGGGCGTCATGAACGGCATCCATGAGAACCTGCACTTCAAATTCCGCCGGAACCACGACAGCAATATCGCGACGCATCGGCTGGAACTTGCTCACCGGCACATAGCGCGGCAGCTCAAGCGCAAGCAACGGGTCGACCTCAAGCTCGAAGACGACCGGCGCATTCGGAAGGCCGTAGTCGTGTACGAGCTTCGGATGCAGTTCGCCGATGCACCCGATGCGCTTTTCGCCCACATAGACGGCTGCGCTGCGTCCCGGATGAAGGGCCGGGAAAACCTCCTTCACGAAGCGGGCCTTGAGAGGTGCGACGAGGCGCTCAACGTCGCCCTTGACATCGTAAAAATCGACGCGGCGGGATTCAATGCCCCACTGCACGTCACAGGCCGTACCGTAGGCAAGGCCGGCGATGTGGGACGGCTGGCGCACGCCCTTGACGGACCACGGGCCATCGAGCACGGCGGGATCCGGGAAGAACACGCGACCGAGCTCGAACACCCGAACGCGCTCGGCCTTGCGGTTGAGGTTGTACTTCAGGATGTCCACAAGGCCGCCCACGAGCTGCGTGCGCATGACGGAGAGCTGGCTCGCAATCGGGTTGAGAAGACGAATCGGCGCATCATTGCCGGCGAAGTCCTTTTCCCAGGCTTCAGGAACGAACGAGAAGTTGATGAGCTCCTGATAGCCGAGGACGGCCATTTCGCGACGAAGCGCATGCCCTGAACGCGAGGCCTCCTTCGGAGACTTCATCGCGATGCGGGCAAGCGGCGGTCGATCAGGGAGCTTTTCATAGCCGTAGAGTCTGGCGACCTCTTCGATGAGATCCTCCTCAATCTCAATGTCGAAGCGGTGCGACGGAGCCTGGACCGTGAAGGCCTCTCCGTCAAATTCATATTCAAAACCAAGGCGCGTGAACGTGTTGTGCATCGCCTCGACGGGGATGTCCATGCCAACCACCTTCAGGCAACGTGAGACGCGCATCGTGACGGGGTTGCGCACGGGAAGGTTGACGATCTGGTCGTCCACCGGGCCCACGCGGGTTTCCGGCGTTCCGCAAATCTCAAGAACGAGCCGGGTGACGTATTCCATGTGCCGCGCGTTCGTGCCGAAATCGACGCCGCGCTCGAAGCGATAGGCAGCGTCGGTCGAGAAGTTGAGCTTTCGGCAACGGCCCTGGATGGCCTGCTGATGCCAGAAAGCAGCTTCAATGAAGAGATCGGTCGTTGAATCGGAGACGCCGCTCTTGTCGCCGCCCATGATGCCGGCAATGCAGGAAGGCGCATCGCCGTCGCAAACAACGCCGTAGTAAGGCGTCAGATCTACCGTCTCACCGTTGAGCAGCGTGAGCTTTTCGCCTTCTCGGGCCCAGCGCACGGTGATGCAGTCACCCTCGAGCTTGGCAAGATCGAAAAAGTGCGTCGGACGGCCGAGCTCAAGCATGACGTAGTTCGAAATGTCAACGAGTGCGGAAATATGGCGCATGCCGGCGCGTTCAAGGCGGTCACGCATCCACTGCGGCGTCTCGGCCGCAGGATTGAGGCCCCGGATCACGCGACCCGTAAAGCGTCCGCAGAGGTCCGGCGCTTCGATTCGAACAGGCTTGACGCAGTCGCAGGTAGCAGGCACCGGATCCATAGGGGGCATGACGAGCGGAGCACCGGTCACGGCATGAAGATCGCGGGCTACGCCCGTAACGGAAAGAGCGTCGCCGCGGTTTGGCGTGAGCTTGATTTCGATCTTGGCGTCGTCGAGCTTGGCATATTCGCGGATGTCAATGCCGATCGGCGCGTCGTCCGGAAGAATCCAGATGCCGCTGTGTTCGTCGCTGATGCCGAGCTCTCGGGCCGAGCAGAGCATGCCCATGGAGACGACGCCGCGGAGCTTCGACTTCTTGATCTTGAAGTCGCCCGGCAGAACGGCGCCGATCGTGGCGCAGGCGACCTTGATGCCGGCACGTACGTTCGGGGCTCCACAAACGATCTGTAGGGTCTCGCCGGTGCCCGCGTTCACTTCGCAAACATGGAGATGGTCGGAGTTTTCATGATCACGGCAGGTGAGGACCTCGGCCACGACGACGCCCGTAAAGGCGGGAGCCACGCTCGTAACCTCCTCGACCTCAAGACCGGCCATCGTAAGCGTTTCGGCCAGCGCTTCGGTGCTGAGCTGCGGATTGACGTATTGACGCAGCCACTCTTCTGTAAACAGCATGTCGGTAATTCCTTTCGATGGTTGGCCCGATTAGTTGAACTGGCGCAGAAAGCGCAGGTCGCCTTCGAAGAAGAGGCGAAGGTCGTCGATGCCGTAGCGGAGCATCGTCAGGCGCTCAAGGCCGGAGCCGAACGCGAAGCCGATGTTCTTCTCGGGATCAAGACCGTAGTTTCGCACGACGTTCGGGTGCACTTCGCCCGCACCCGAAATCTCGAGCCACTTGCCCTTGCGCGGACCGCTCGTGAACATCATGTCAACTTCAACAGACGGCTCCGTGAACGGGAAGTAGGACGGCCGGAACCTCACGACGAGATCCTCGGTTTCAAAGAAGCGGCGCAGGAAGTCGCTGTAGACGCCCTTAAGGTCGGTGAAGCTCACGTCGTCGCCGATCCACAAGCCTTCCACCTGATGAAACATCGGTGAGTGCGTGGCGTCGGAGTCAACGCGATAGGTGCGCCCCGGCGCAATGACCTTGATCGGAGCTTCGTGCGTGCGGGCATAGCGCACCTGCATGGGCGACGTGTGCGGGCGAAGCGGCAGCTGACGGCCGTCTTCGTCGCATCGGTCCACGTAAAAAGTATCCTGCATGGAACGGGCGGGATGGTTGGGCGGATTGTTGAGCGCCGTGAAGCTGAACCAGTCGCTTTCAATTTCGGGACCGTCGGCCACGTCAAAGCCGATGGAGCGGAAGATCTCCTCGATGCGCATCCAGGTCCGCATGACGGGATGGACCCCGCCTTCGGAGCGCACGCGCCCCGGGAGCGTCACGTCGATGGCCTCACTTTCAAGCTTGGCCTGCATGGCGGCTTGAGCGAGCTGTTCGCGGCGAGCGTTGAGCGCAGCCTCGATGGCGGCCTTGGCCTTGTTGATTTCCTGACCGCGTGCACGGCGCTCCTCAGGGGCGAGTTGGCCGAGGCTCTTCATGAGAGCCGTCACTGCACCGCTCTTGCCTATGTACTTGGCCTTGGCGTCTTCCAGGGCAGCGGACTGCTCTGCCTGGGCAAAGTCCTGACGCGCGGACTCGATGAGTTCGGAAAGATCCTGCATGTTCACTGATCTCGACTTTTATGTTGTAAAACCGATCGGAGACGTCCGTCCGGTCCGTGGCAGCCGCGCACCCTCTACGGCGGCCCCGGAGGCCGCGCGGTATGCATGCAGCGAAAGCCTGTTGCGAAAAAAGGCCGGAGAGCATTCCAGCGTCTTTTCGCAAGAGGCTCCTTTCGCATGAGCGTGCCGGCGAAAAATCTTATTTTACAACGGCTTGTCGAGAATTATCACCTCCTCGATCCACGCACACTCTCAAGAAATGCAAAAACCGGCGGACGAAGCCGCCGGTTTTCAAATTGACTGGTACTGACCAGGGATCAGGCCACAAAGCGCATGATGACCATGCCGATGCAAGCCATGAGCACGCTGTTGAACATAAGGAGCGGCCAATACTTCTTCGGGCAGTTTGCCACGCCGAGAAGGCGCCCCATGTACTGGATCTGCGAGGCCATCAGAATGAAGGCCGGGGCCAGAATCGTCACGTCGTGAGCGTTGAGCTGGCCGGCAGCGGCCAAACTGGCTGCAACGCCCACGCCGGCGCCGCATGAGAGCCACGTGGCAAGGAGTACCGTGACGGCTTCGCCCGGAAGGTCGAAGACGCCCATGACGCCGCCGCAGGTCTCTCCAAGGAACTTCATGACGCCGAAGAGATTGAGCATGTACGTGAGCACGAAGGCCATCAGCACGTTCGGCAGCAAGCTGTAGAGGCCGATGTCAAGGCCCTTGCGCAAACCGACGATAAAGATGTCGAAGGGATTCTTCGAGGTGGTGGTGTGGTTACTCATTATCAAAGTCCTT
>CABUOH010000056.1 GCA_902493085.1 uncultured Sutterella sp.
GTCTTTCGCGCGGGTCTCATCGGCGTCGTGGGTGTCTGCGGCATCTCCTGGCTCACCGGCACCTTCTTCGACGCGTACAGCCCGCAGTTCGTCGCGCTCTTCAAGACGATGGCCGAGTCCACGCCGCTTCTCTTCGGCGTCGTGCTCTTCCTCTTCTCCGCGGTGATTCTGAGCCCGTCCGCCACCGTCGTCGCCCTCATGCCCTTGGGCGCCGCCATCGGCATCGATCCGCTCTTCCTCGTGGCGCTTTATCCGGCCACCTGCGGCGACTTCCTGATTCCGGGTGGTGCGCAGATCGGCTGCTGCTCGTTCGACCGCACCGGCACGACGCGGCTGGGCACCTGGGTGCTTAATCATTCCTACATGCGTGCCGGTCTCGTGCACGTCATCACGGGCGTGGCGACGGGCTGCCTCATCTACTCGGTGATGTGATCCTCTCTTTCTGAACGTCCGGTCCCGCTTCGCGCGCACAGCTAAAGCTTGTTTGTCCCAAGCTTCCTATCCTTGGAGCCAAGCGCGCGGGGCGGGCCGGCCCTTCAGAAGGCTTTCCCCTCAATGAAAAGGCTCTCCGCGCGGAGAGCCTTTCGGCTTTCTGGCATGGCAATGCCTGGAGGACCGCCTTCTCTCCGACGCCAGCGCCGCGACCCGTGCCAATCTCACGGCGTTCGCAAAGGACGCTTCACGGATGGACTGCGACGCGCTTCTTCGCAAGCATCTTGACGCCGGCAGTCGGAGCAGGGCCATCTGGGAAATGGCGATCGATATGGAGCTTCGAAACGTCGGACTTGGGTCACCGCCTCATGACGCCTCATGACGCAAGGTCGGACATCGCGACCTGATAAAATCATCAGACTTTGGCAAAAGGCGCGTGTACCATCAACCGGATTAGGACGGGGGAAGTGGAGTGAAGACAAAAGCGTTGCAAGATGCTGATGACGCGTTGAAGACCCTTCAGTCGTTTTGCCCATTAGACGAAATGACTGTTCGACGCCTGCGCGAAGAACTCATGCTTGAGTCAACCTACGACTCAAATGCCATTGAGGGTTCTCGTCTGACTTTGAGCGAGACCGTCATTGTTGTGAAGGACGCCGTGACGGTCGGCTCCGGGCTTCCGATTCGTGATCTTATGGCGGCGCGCGGATATGCCGCAGGTTTTGAGGCGATCTTTGACCTGGCGCGGGATGAAACGCCTCTAACTGTTGAGGCCGTGAAGGATTTTCACCGTTACGTCATGTTGGGAGAGCTCCCCAAGTTTTGCGGTCTCTTTCGTGATCACGATGTTCGGATTCTCGGGGCCTCTTTCAAACCCGTCAATCCCGGGGAAATAGCTGAAAAAGTTTCTGATTTGGTCGAGTGGTTCAATCGCGCCGCTTCAATTCATCCAATTGAGCGGGCCGCCGTTTTTCATGCAGTTTTCGAGACCATTCATCCTTTCTCGGATGGAAATGGCCGCACCGGTCGATTGCTGATGAACTATATGTTGGTTCAGGCGGGCTATTGGCCTGTGAATGTTCGCTGCAAGGAAGATCGTCAGATTTATTACGACGCGCTCGCTGAATTCAATCAGACCGGGAAAGCAGACGCGTTGACAATGCTCATTGCCAAGAGGGCGAAAGACCAACTCGACTATTGCATCCATATTGCAAAGCAAAAGGCGTTGATCAAACAAATGGGCATTGAGCGGTAGGGAAAGACATGAGGAGTTCGCAGAACGGGGCTTCCTACAGTCGATGAAAAATCACGCTTGACCTGATTTCGGTTAACGTCGGATTTCGGCTGACGGATCCCGGTTCCGGAGGCCACCTTCGGAAGGATTCGCGCCTCCGGTCTTCGCGACTCAAAAACAGACAACGGGAAAAACACATGAATTATCAACCAGATTATTTGAATTACAAACCTATTTTTTCTGCTGATGAAAAGACAGAGCTGCAGGCATTATCGAATAAATATTCACTGAAGAATTTGTTGGATAATCCGAGGCAGTTTCAGGATTCCTCCATTGAGTATTCCTTCGTGTCAAGCAAAATTGAAGGAAATGCCTATACATTGAAGGATACGGTTGATCTGATTAAGTTTGGATACACAACGGGATCAAAGCCCTTTAACGATGCTTTAATGATTAAAAACATCAATCAGGCTTTTGACGAGATTTGCCAACGAACGCATTCCTCCTATCCCGTTCTTTCCAGACCATTTCTCTGCGGCCTGCACGAAACCGTGAGTCATGATTTGCTGTCCAAGACCCGATGCGGGGCGGTGCGGCAGGAACGCGTGTCCATCACGGGCACCGACTATATTCCTCTGGCCGGAGCGGCCTTGCTCGACGCCGAGCTTGACGTGCTCCTGAAGGTTGCAAACGGCATTGAGGACGTATTTGAGCAATCGGTCTATACGCACCTGAATTTGGCTTATCTCCAGTACTTCCTCGACGGCAACAAGCGCACCGCCAGGCTCATGCAGACGGCCGTGTTGGCTGATCACGGCGTCATGCCGCTGCTCTTGAGGGTCGAGGACATCATCGAATATCAGCACAGCCTGTTGGAGTATTACGAAACAGGAAATGCCGCGAGATACGCGAGCCTTTTCGTCAGCGGGTATCGGCACACCATCAACGCGCTCCTCGGCGAAACGGAAGAGCAAATCCGCGCTCAAGCCTTGGCGGAGGAGGCGATTCGCGCAAGAAGGCTCGGCTGAACACTCGTTGCATCCGCTTCTTTCAATCGCGGACTGGTCGGAAAGCCATGGGCCCGCCGCGGGCAACGTGCGTCCGGCGTCCTTCGCCGGGATCGGAAGGGCGCCTGGGCGGACTTGAGGCAGGGCGCTAGTGCAGGGCAAGGCGCACCCGATGCGTGCCATCCGACGCGTGCCGTCCGATGCGTGCATAAGGCGCGTTTCCCGACTGCAAAGGCAATATCTGAGGATGGCTTTTGCGCAATGTGAGATTTGGACTGCGGGTTCTCCGTACTCAATGCGTTTTTTGCATGACGGACTTGCAGGATCGGGTTCGGGGCAAGCGAATGTTGGCATGGTGTTGAAGGCGGCGCATCTTTAGACTGCTCAAGATTGCGGCTCAGGCGTCATGAATAAAGAACGCCGACCCTACGACCATCAGCAAAGGAGCAGACATGCAATACTTCAAGAAGGCCGCGCTGGCAGCGGCCCTTGCCGGCGCCGCCTTCGGCGCAGCGGCTGCGGACGTCAACGTCTACGGCATCGTTTCAACCGGCCTCTTTTACGAGAACGTCCGTCATCAGGACAAGTCCACCTTCGGCGTCTCGACGGACATTCAGTCTTCGGATCAGTCCCGCTTCGGCCTCAAGGGCCGGGAGGATCTCGGCAACGGCTGGTATGCGGGCTTCCAGCTCGAAGCGGGGTTTACGCCTGACGACGGCGCCCTGAAGGAAAACGGCACCATCTTCAATCGTGTCGCACGCGTGTACGTGGGCAATGAGACGCTGGAAGTGTCCGCGGGTCGGATGCCCGGCTTCACGATCGCGGCCGAGCCCTATTCCGCATACGCAAGGCTGCACGCCAACTGCAACCTGACGTCGCTTCCGGCTCTTGCCCCCGCCGACATCACGTATCAGCCGGGATTCCTCTCGAACGCCGTGGCTTTCCGCACCAACGCGCAGAAGGGCTTCTTCGTGCAGGGCCTCTATTCGAACGGCGACCAGAGTCCCACCGTCAATGAGGAAGTCGACAAGGACTGGTCCGACGCCCGTCACGTGAGCCAGGTCGCATTGGGCTGGGTCGGCGAGCGTCTGCGCGCGGGCACGGTGCTCTCCTATGAAATGCCGGGCACGAATGGAAAGGCCGAGCGCCGCGACGCGACGCAGGGCATCCATTTTGTGGTCAACTGGAATTTCGGCGGTCCCGAACTGTCGGGCGTCTTCTATCACGGCAAGAACGACTGGCGCATCGGTCCCGTGCCCGACATGGCGAAGATCCTCGGCGGCGCAAACGGCGTGCAGGCGGGCACCAATGTCATCAACGCGAGCGAAGAAGGCATGACGACCAACGCTCTCTTCATCTCGGCCTCGTATCCCATGGGACAGCATTTCTTCTCGGGGAGCGTCGGCGCCCTCAAGGGAGAATGGAAGGGATGGAAGGGTGAGTCGTCGAATCTCAAGCACGATGACGGCGAAGCCTATCTTGCAGGCGTCATGTACCGCTATCACCTCTCGAAGAGGGCCTTTTACTATGCCGCCGCCTCGTACTCGGCCGGTCATGACCTCTTCGGCAGCATTGAGCGCCTCAACAGGTTCTTCTGCTCGACGGGCGTAACCTATCGGTTCTGACGGCCCGGCGTCCCGTTTAGGGAATCGGGACGCCGTCCGGCATGAAATCGGACGAAAAAGCGCCGCCTCGACTCTCTGAGTCCGGGCGGCATTTTCGTCGTGAAGCCTTCGTTTGGAAGCCTGCGTTGTGAAGCCTTTTTGGGGCGGCTCAGCCGCTCATGCGCCCGTCGTTTCCTTCGGCAAACTCGCGGATGTGCAGGGCAATCATGGCGCGCAGCCATTGATGGGCGGCGTTGCAGCCGCGGCTCTTGTGCCAGACAAGGCGCGCCGCGAAGTCGGCGGGGCCGCCCAGGCCCCGGGTCGGAAGGACTGAAACGGGAAGGGCTCTCGCGAGGACGCGGGCCGAAACGGTCGGCAACAAAAGCGTGCTGTCGTTGCCCGCGAGCAGATGCGGCGCGGCGAGAAAGTAGGGAAGGGTGACGGAGGTTTCCTGTTTGGCAAGGCCGGGCACGGGTGCGTGGCAGCAGCAGGAATTGTCAAGGTGCTTCGTCACCTGAATGCCGATCTTGGGATAGGGGAGAACGTCCTCGGGCGAGAGCGCGCCCTTTTTGGCAAAGAGGGCTTCCAAAGGGTGGCCGTTTCGCACGACGAGCGAATAGCCGCAGCGGTAGAGCTCAAGGACGTCGAAGTCGCTCGGAATGTCGGGAAACGGGCAGGCGATCATGTCGAGTGCGTCCGAGCGCAGATCGTCCCAGGTGAAGTTCTTGCTGTCGATGATGTCGATGTGCGCGCCCGGAGCCTCGCGCAGAATGGGACCGATGGCGGGCGAAAGGATGGCGAGAATGCCGTGGTCGAACATGCCGATGCGGAAGGTGCGCTTGAGTTCGGCCGGCGTGAAGGCTTGGGCCGACGCAAGGAGCTTCGCCTCTTCATCGAGAAGACGCTCAAGGATGGGGCGAATGCGCTCCATTTCGCCCGTTGGCTTCATGAACGGGCCCGACCGGATGAAGAGCTCCGCGCCGAAGATTTCATGGGCGCGCGCAAGCTTTCGGCTCGCGTTCGACTGGCTCATGCCGAGCAGATTGGCCGTCTGGCGCAGGCTCTGCGTGGCCGAGAGCGACAGCAGAAAACGGATGAGAAGAAAGTCGAGCGGGTCGGTGGCGGCGGGCATGGCGGTCTTGGGTCGGCAACGGAGGCGGGTCCATGCATTCTACGGCGCTTTTCGCACCCGCGGCCGCTTTCAGTCGCTTTCGGGCATTTTCGGCCGCTTTCGGGCGGGACCTTCCCGACGAAACCCTCCTTTCGTTGATGTGGCTGAAAATTTGTCTGAGGCAGGGCTTTTTTTCGAAGTTACGTAAGTTGTTATAACTTTGAGTAACTTCAAAAACCGTTCAAATATTCCTCAAGGTGGTCAAGCCAAACCAAGGCTGCTTGCGGATCGGAAACCGCGTAGCTGCCGTATCTGACCGGATAGATCCAGTCCAACTTTTGCATTTTGTTCAACTTGGCTTGTACGCTGGATGCTTTGATGAGGCTGGTTCTTCCAACGGATTCAGTCAGACGCTTCAGAAATGCTGTCGAGTAAAGGTTCATGCAGCCAAACTCACCGGACTTCGCAATTTCGGTGAAGATGAATTTCGTGATGTCATCGGACGTCTTAATGGGATTAAGGAACTCCTCGGCATCGCTTCGTGCTTGGGAGGTACACATGAGCAGAAAAGCTTCATCCACCTCATTGACTCCTTGAAAGCTCTGCAAATCCTGCAGGAGCTTTCGGAAGGTCTTCGGTCGGAAACCCAATGCCTGAAAGCCATTCAGCAACGCATCTTCACTAGGAAGAATGGCAGGATCTTCAGTTGCCGACATACGGATTCTTTCGGCTTCCCATTTGACATAGTCTTCTTCAAGCAGAGGAAAATCCATGCGATCAGCGCCGTAAAAAGCTTGAGAAGACTTGGAAGCCATTCCGGCAACAAAGGAACGATGCGAGCCGGTTCCGATGATCAAAAGGTGAGTATTGTCGGGATTCGGGAAACGAAGATTAACTGCGTCACGAGCAGATTTTAGGGCTGCTAGCAAGTTTTGACCGGATTCGGACTTAAGCGTTTCCTGAATTTCATCGATAATCAAAACTATATTGGTCTGAACTTTGTCAATGACTTCACGGAAGGCGTGGGCAAGACTTACGCCGTTTGTTTCTCCAACTTGGTCCGCTTTAAAGCTCAGAGAGAGCAACTTGAGGTCAACCTTTAACTCCGAGAGACTTAAAGGAGAGGAAAGGTTGCTAAAAGCAGTTTGCAGCTCAGACAAAACGGTTTGAGTCGGAGACATGTGTTCTCGATTGCCCCACAGGTCGGCATAGATCACAAAGGCGCCTTTTTTCTTCAGGGCAGGTATGAGGTCCTGTTGGAGAAAGGTTGTTTTGCCTATTCGACGAACGCCGGTGATAAAGAGGCCGTCCCGTGCGGATTCTTGAAGAGCAGTCGGGGTCAACAGCCTTCGAGCCAGGGATTCGGCAATTTCCGTGCGATGGTAGATCGAGTTACACATTGGCTTGGTAATTACGTAAAAAATGACTGATTTGCGTAATTGTACTCCAACGGTTCGAGTCGAGCGGACTCGCATGACGGCTCTGGCCTTCTACGCCCGCAGTCTTCGCATTTCTTCGAGCACGGGCTGCACGGGAACCTCGAGAAACGAGCGCCGAAGTCAGCACAATTCAAGAACGGCTTTTTACCTCGGCTGGTCCTTGGCCCAGGCAATGCCGTCCGCAATGATCTTGTCAAGTTCACTCTGGGATAATTCGGATGCCAGCACTTCTTTCTTCGCCTC
>CABUOH010000057.1 GCA_902493085.1 uncultured Sutterella sp.
TCGGCATGCTCAGCCTGCGTCCCGTCGGGTTTCTTGTAGTCGCGGTAGACGAAGCACACGACCGTGAGGCCCGCGACGATCGCGAGGCTGAAGGCCAGAAGCGGCATCGAGAAGAGGCCGATCAGGTCCATGATCTCCATGTCGGCGAGCTTGGCGACGAAGACGTTGTGCGCGACGCCCGGGTTGAAGAGCGCGGGCGTGGTCGAGCAGACGATCGCGGCGGCTGCAATGGCCGGATGAAAGCCCGCACGGATCAAAATCGGAATCATCGAGGGGCCGACGGCTGCGCAGAGCCCCGCCGTGGAAGGAATCGCGACCGAGCAGAGGCCCGTGACGATCATGCAGGCCGGCAGCAGCAGGAATCCGAGCCTGCGAAGCGGACGCGTGAGAAGCGCGACGAGATGAACGTCGCACTTCGTGAGCGCCACGGCGGCCGCAAAACCCATGGCCGAGCAGATGGCGATGATGAGGGAGCCCTTCGTCATGGAGGCGTCGAACTGCGCGAAGGCCACCATGGGCTTGAGCGAGAAGAGCGCCATGGCAAGACCTGCGGTGATGAGCACGAGCCGGGTTTCGTAACGCTTGATGAGGGCGTAGACGGTCGCAGCGACGACGACCAGAGCAAAAATCAGCGTGATGGACATTTTGGTGAGTTCGGAGGGGGTGAAAAACATGTTCCGACGTTTTGAATTAAATTCGAAAACGGTTTTGGAACTGAAATGAATTGTAAGCGGACTTTTTATTTAATTAAATAGAGTGTTTTCGTCATAATGGACAAACTATATCGGAGGTCCGATATCGGACATCGGATATCGGACGTGTGATCAATGTTGAATGATTAGTGGTTTGTCCTCTTGGACAGTCTTATGCAAATGGGCGATATAATCGGCGCAGATGTTTTTCGTGCCGGCAATTCTTAATGGAAATTTAAATGGAAGCTGATCGCTCAAATTCGCTTGAAATAATCAAAAGAGATCGATGGGTTTATCTGGCGCTTTTTTGTCTGATGAATTTCTGCACCGGCGCGCTTTACGTATGGAGTGTTTTTGCGGGGCCGCTCGCGGGCGAACTGACTGCGACGTCGGGCACGCTTGTGAGGACGTCGGACCTTGCGCCCGTCTTTGGTCTGGCGACGGGCGTGACGCCCTTTCTGATGCTCGCGGGCGGCTTCGTCAACGACCGGTTCGGCCCGAAGCTTACGATCGCCTTCGGCGGCGCGGCCATTGCGGCGGGCTATGCGGCGACGGCCTGTGCAACATCGGTCGGCATGCTCTATGCGGGCTACGGCCTCTGCGTGGGCGTGGGCACGGGGCTGGTGAACGGCTGCACGATCAATTCGGCGGTGAAGTGGTTTCCTGATCGTCGCGGGTTTGCGGGCGGTCTTGTGACGGCGTGCCTGGGCGTCGGTGCGGCCGTGCTGCCCTTTGCGGCCCGCGGCCTTATCGAGGTCTGCGGCATCGCGCAGACGCTTCTTGTCTTCGGGACGTGCTCGGGGCTTGTGATCGTGCTGTGCGCCCTCAAGACCCGCAAGTGTCCGGACGGCCTGCAGGCCGCCTTCGGGCTCTCGGGCGGCTCGCCGAGGGCTGCCGAGCCCGAGAGCCTGCAGTGGTTCGAGATGGTGAGAACGCCGCGCTTTTATCCGCTGTTTTTGCTCTTTGCATCGTCCGCAATGATGGGGCTCATGCTGCTTTCGAACATTTCCTCGATCGCCGAGGAACAGGTCGGCGCGGGTGCGGCGCTCGCAGCTCTGAGCGTCTCGGTCATTTCCATCGCCAACACGTCCGGACGGTTTCTTTCCGGCACGCTGTCGGACAGGTTCGGGCGCATTCCGACGCTGATCCTCATGCTTTTGGCGGCGCTTGCGGGGCTTGCGATGCTGATGTCGGCCGGGCGACGCGGGCCTATTCTTTGGGGGCATCGTGTGCGTGGGCCTTTGCTTCGGAGCCTTCATCGGCACCTATCCGAGCCTGGTCGCGGACGAGTACGGCCCGAAGCACAACAGCGTCAACTTTTCACTGATGATGCTCGGTTATTCGGCGGGCGGCCTCGCAGGGCCTCTGCTCATTCGCTGGGCCAACGCGGGCGGCGGATTCGACCGCGCGTACATGGTCTGCATCGCAGCCGCACTCGCTGGCATCGTCTGCGCATTCATTGCCATCAAATTGAAGCACTGCGCTCTGCCTGCGGCAGAGAAGGCCTCTGCTTGAGAACTAAGGGAGTCTAATCATGGAAGACAACACCAGGTATTGCGAGGAAATGGTTCGCAACCGCCGTGCGCTGCACAAGCGCCCTGAAGAAGGCTGGACGGAATTCGAGACGACGTACTTCGTCGTGAAGCGCCTCAGGGCGCTCGGCCTGCAGGTCTCGGTCGGGAAAGCCAACATCAACGAGGCGGAGGTGCTCGGGCGCGATCCGCAGCTCGTGAAGGACGGCATGATGCGGGCCCTGAAGCAGGGCGTCCCGCAGGCTTTTCTCGACGAGACCGAAGGCTACACCGGCGCGGTCGCCGTGCTCGATACGGGCAGGCCCGGCCCGACGACGGCGTTTCGCGCCGACATGGACTGCGTGCTCGTGCGCGAGTCGGACGACGAGTCGCATGCGCCGACGAAGCTCGGCTTTGCGTCCGAGCGTCCGGGCTTCATGCACGCCTGCGGGCACGACGCGCATACGGCCGTGGGACTCGAGGTGGCACGCTGGCTGGTTGATCACAAGGACGAGCTTTGCGGACGCTTCAAGCTCATCTTCCAACCCGCCGAAGAAGGCGTTCGAGGCGCGCGCGCCATGACGGCGGCGGGCGTCGTGGACGACGTCGACTACTTTATTGGCGGGCATGTGGGAGGACTCGCCGCGCTCGGCGAGATCGGCGTCATGGACGGCGGGTTTCTTGCCTCGACGAAGTTCGACGTCGACATCGAGGGGCAGCCCGCGCATGCGGGCAATGCGCCGCAGTTGGGGCACAACGCCCTCATGGCCGCGTGCGCGGCGTCGATGATGCTGCAGGGCATTCCGAGAAACGGAGACGGCGCAACGCGCGTATCCGTGGGCACCCTTCATGCGGGCGAAGGCCGCAACGTGATTCCGGCGCACGCCAGGCTTCAGATGGAGGTTCGCGGCGAAACCGAAGAGGTCAACGCCTACATGCGCGACTACGTCTACGACATCTTCGCGGGCGTCGACAAGGCCTATCGTGTCAAGTCGACCGTGACGATGGCGGGCGAGTCGACCACGCTGCTGCAGAGTCCGGAGCTCTATGAAAAAGTTGAGGAGGTGATGCGGACGGTGCCCGGCACGAAGCTTCTGCCGAGAATTCATGCGCCGTCGGGCTCCGAGGACTGCGCCGCCTTCATCCGGCGCGTCATTCAAAATGGCGGCCAGGCGGCCTTCATCCTCTGGGGGTGCAACCATCATGGGCACCATCGTCCGAACTTCGACATTCAGGACGAGACGAGCATGCCGGGCGCCTTCAGCGTCTATACGGGCTTTGCCCGGAAGATGAACGGCATCAAGGCCTGATCGGCGCTGTTCCAATCTGGCGAGCAAAAGAAAAAAGAAACGGGGCTGCGCGCAATCTTTGCACGCGGCCCCGTCCGCAGATCCTATGGCTGCCGGAACAATGTCCGGGGACCATCTCGGCGCCGCCGCAGTTTGGTCTGTCGGCGCTCGACGACTGCTTCGCTCTCACACGAAAAGGTTCGTCGTCATGGGATCGGCTCAGATAATTTTACGCAATTTCGGGCGGCGTGAGAGGCAGTCTGACGGTGCAGGCCAGTCCCCGTCCTCCCAAGTCCGTGCGACGCTTGTAGCTGATGGATCCGCCGTGCGCCTCGAGAAGCGAATGGACGATGGCGATGCCGAGTCCGAGGCCGCCCGCGGTCGTGGTGTAGCCGATGTCGCCCAAGCGCGAGATCTCCTCGTCGGTGAGCGCGGGGCCGTTGTCTGAAATCGTGAGTTTGGCGTAGGCGCCGTCGGCGTCGACGGCGAGCGTCACGTTGATCTCGGCGTCGGACTCATCCTTCACGGCGGCGGCCGCGTTCTTCACGATGTTGAGCACGGCGAGTTCGATTTCGAGGCGGTCCGCCTCGACCATGAGGCCGGGCGAAATGTCGAGCGTGCAGGGAATGCGGTGCGAAGCGTGCCGCCGCCAGCGTGCGACGGCGGTTTCGACGAGCTCGGAGAGATTGACGGTCGCCATGGAGCCCTGGCGCACCTGGCCGTAGCTGCGAACGCGGTCGATGATGGCGGCGGCGCGCGTGCCGGAGTCTTCGATTTCGGTGACGGAGGCGAGCAGCGTCTCGCGCGGCACGTCGCCGCGGCTCAGGCGGCGGCGAAGGCTGCCCGCATAGTTGCCGATCACGGTGAGGGGCTGCTTCAATTCGTGAGCGACCATGCTCGAGAGAAGCCCCACGGCGCTCGACCTGAAGGGCGTTCTGCTGTGCGGCGAGCTCGGCGCGAAGCTTTTCGTCCATCGCCTTTTCGAGCGCCCGTGCGCGGTGCGAGGCGAGTCGCGCAAGCAGGAGCGTGTTGAAAAGGAGGATGAGAAGCACGGCGCCCGCGCCCACCACCCAGGGGAGCATGCGCTTGACGAAGCGCGAGAAGTCGTCCGGGTTGCCGTAGGGGACCTGCAGAATGCGAAAGACCTCATAGAGGCGCCGGTTGTCGTTCGAGATGGTCCATTGCGTGCCGTCGTCCGCGGGCGGAATGGCAAGGAGCGTGGCGGTGAGCGCCTTTGCGGTACGGGTGGGAACCGTGGGCTTGATCGAGAAGAACCAGTTCGGATAGAGCTCGGTCGAATGGCGGCAGGCGACGATCCTGTCCGAGTGCTCGCCGATCACGCGAAAGGCGCCGGCATCGATTTCGCCGCTTCTCGCCATGCGCTCGAGAAGGCACGTGGCGACGAAGCCAACGTCGACGTTACCGTTCTCCACTTCCTTCACGATGCGCGTCATCGGAAATTCCGTGATTCGGATTTCGGAAAAGAAGCTCTCGGGATCAATCCCCTTTCGAACGAGTTCGGCGGCTGGAATCTGCCAGCCCGCAAAGGCCGTGCGGCTCATGATGGCGAGGCTTTTGCCCTGAAGGTCTTCGAGCGTGCGCAGATCGCCCCGGTCGGCGCGCACGATGATCGCGGCGCCGTTGGCGTAGTTGGGGTCGGGCGCCTCGTCCGAGACGACGGCCGCAAGCGGCAGGCCGCCCGTGCGCTCGATCATGAGGCTCGTGAGGCCGCTCGAGGCGATCGACATGTCGAAGGCCCCGTCTTCGGCCGCCTTGAGAAAGCCGTCCGGGCCGTAGATCTTGACGTCGATTTCGACGGGGGCGAGCTTTTCCTTCACCGCCAGAATCGTGCGGCTGTAGTAGTCGTCCATGATCGAGCGGCCGTAGGAGTTGACGATCGCAAGCCGCAGGCGTTCGGGCCGGGGCGCGCCCGACGCGGCCGATGCGTGGGCGGCTTCTTCAAGAGGTGCGCCGGGCCCGGTTGACGCAGACGCCGAAGACAACGCGGAGGCAAGGGCCGGCGCGGTCCCCAAAAGGCCGTAAAGAAGCAGGGCGAATGCGCAGAGAAAAAGGGCGGAGCCTCTCGTGAGGAGCTTTGACATCATGCGGAGAGCGGAGATTGGAGAGCTGAGGACGAAGGAGGGAGCCCTCGATTCTAACCCGCCGGCGGTGCTTTCCGACGCAGGAAAGACGAGGGGAAGGACAAGAAGAGGGGCGGCGCCCAAAAGGCCGGCATCTACTTCTTTCGAATTAGGCAAATAGCATAATTCTATACGTGTCATAGCTATGTATAATTCATGCGGGTTAGTACTAATTTCGAGTGACGAATTCAGTAAAAACACCTCTGACGCGCATGAATTATACATAGCTATGACAAATCGGGATGCTATTGAAAGAGTTGGATGCCGATTCGCTATTCATATTGAGAATAGCGGGGTGAGGTGGTATGGACAAATATCCAATAGGGGTAGTACCAAAGTCGCCCGCCATCCGTCGCTGATAGTAGACACAATCGGGTACTGCACGGTTCCCGCCCCGTTTCAAGGAACCGTTCTAATAAAAACACCAAGGAGAAACCGAATGGCAGACACCATTGTCGACCTTCGAATGTCGCGTCGCGGGCTCATGAAGCTCGGCGGTGCGGCCGCCGTCGCCACGACGGGCGCGGCCGGCGCCATGTGGCCCATCGAAGCACAGCTCAAAGAGCTCGAACACCAGGGCTGGAGCCGTCATCCGCTCGCCTGCTGCATGTGCGGCGCCTTCTGCGGCCTCGTGGCCATGAAGAAGATCGGCGAGCCGACCTCTGAAAAGACGGTCCGCATCTTCCCGAATCCCGATCATCCCCAGCGCGGCTACTGCGGCCGTGCGGCCGCCACGATGTGGATGTGGAACCATCCGCTTCGCATCAGGAAGCCCCTGAAGCGCGTGGGCGAGCGCGGCGAAGGCAAGTTCAAGGAAGTCTCCTGGGACGAAGCGCTCAACGACATCGCCGCCAAGCTCAAGGACGTCGTCACGAAGAACGGCGAGCAGTCCGTCGTCTCGACCTCGCACTCCTTCTCCTCCTTCTCCAAGTGGATCACGTTCCCGCTCGGCTCCCCGAACGACATCGGCCACTCGAGCACCTGCAACTCCGCCTCGATCGCCGGTCGCGACTGGGTCTACGGCAAGGGCTTCTCGGGCGCCGGCAAGATCGAGCCCGACTACAAGCACCTGCGCTACCTGATCCTCATCGGCCGCTCGATGGGTTCGGCCATGGGGTGCCTGCACTCCCTGAACGAAGCCCGCGAACGCGGCGCCCAGGTCGTGAGCGTTGATCCGCGCATGCCCGACATCGCCTACGGAGACGCCAAGTGGGTGCCGATCCGTCCGGGCACCGACGCCTCGTTCGTTCTCGCCATGATGAACGTCATGCTCAAGGAAGGCCTCGCCGACCTGCAGTTCCTCGCCAAGCACAC
>CABUOH010000058.1 GCA_902493085.1 uncultured Sutterella sp.
AAGCTGCTCGCCGAAAGCCAGCGCGAGGGCTTCTTCTCCGAAACCGCCCGCTCGTTTGCGCAGTTCTCGAGCAACGCGCCCAAGCTCACCGACCGCCAGCGCGACGTGCTGATGCTTCTCGCCAAGGGCTCTCCCATCAAGCGCATCTGCCTCGAGCTCAATCTTTCCGAGGGCACCGTCAAGACCCACGTCGCCGCCATCTACCGCACCTTCGGCGCAAACAACCGCACCGAGGCCCTTCTCGCGGCCCGGCGCGCCGGCTACAACATCGAAATTTGAGCCCATTCGGACGCTCGTCGACCGACCGCTTGACGAGTCGTCCTCACGGAGACTGCCGTCATGGGCAGGAAATTCCGGAAAGTCGCGTACTGGAAAGTCGCGTGCAATAGACTGCACACAAAGAGCCAAAATAGGATCCGCGTGCAGTCTATTGCACGCAAATCCTATTCCTTCGCTCTTCAGGACTATCGCCATGACACCCGCCTCAACCTTCTGGTCGACCGCCCTGAAGCAATGGCGGCTTCCTGAGCAAGTGTCTTCTTGTTCTTGCTGCCCGGTGGACGACCGGGCTAACCGCGTCCAGATACCTTGGCGAAGGACAGTTCGGCGGCTTCTTCAAAAGCATCGAATTGACGGCTTTCAGCGTTAAATACCAAGGCCGCACGAATTCCTTAGTGTCGAAATCGATCCCATAACGCCGTTTTTGGATCTGTGTCACGGCTTGAGCCAATAAAGGTTCAACTTCCCTTGTACATTTGGCGAACTTGATTTCGAATACCCATAGGCGATTCGCTGTTCGAACCTCTAGATCGCTTCGGCCCAGAGCAGTATGCTTTTCCACATCCGGCACCATTGCACCGCCCATCAGCAGGACTTGCAGATGACTTCGGCATGAGGCTTCGTTTTCGATTGGATAACGGTTGTAGTCAATAGCGTTGAATACTTTGTTGAAGTAGGTAACGACAGTTGCCAAATCTTCGGTGTCGAGTTTGTTGGCAAGTACAGACACGCCTGCTTCGAGTCTATTGACGCCTCGAAGCAATTCGTCTGCGTACAGGCGCACCATGGAAAGCCGAACCTCGGAATTGGGGTATCCGATTTTGAATTCCTCACTGTTAAGCAGGCTCTTGATCGTAAGATAACCGGCTTGCGTCAACAGAACATTTAAAGAAATGGAGTTATATTCACGCGAAGCACTCAAATCATCCTTGGTGACGCTCGCCGGTTTGTCGAAAGAATCGATGGATCCAAGTGAGTGTCCATTTAGATATTTGAGCAGGACTTTGGGTTTTCCGCCTGAGGAATACCAATAGTTCTCAAATCCACGGGCAGGCTTTTTGAGAAAATTTAGGACTGACCATGGGCAGTAGACATGGGTTGCGGCTTTTTCATCAAAGGAGAAGCCGTCATACCAAATTCTCATCCGGGATATGACCTCCTGAATTGAAATCCCAAGTACTTCGGCGGCTTCTTTAATATGAGGCGTGAAGCAAGATGTGATTTCGTTTTCGGTATAGCCTAAGAGAGTTCCATATCTGGGATCGAGAGATATGTCTTCAATGATATTGAAGGCAGAGAAAATACCAGTGTTTGTAAACTTGGTGATGCCTGTCATCAAGAAGAAGCGAAGCTTTCCTTCACATTCTTTTATGACGGAATAGAGGCGAGACAAATGAGCCTGAACCTTTCGAAAAAGCTCAGGATCGTCAAGACACGACGTTAAAGGAGCGTCATACTCGTCAATTAGAAGTACGACTGAATTCGTGGGCTGCACGCGAAGCCATGCGCAGAACACCCTAAAACCTTCCGTCGTATTTTTAATGGGGCTCTGATAGTTATGGACTTCCAGGTAATCGAATAAATACTGGTTAAACCACTTTTCAAACTCCTCTGCCGTCGAAAAATCCTTTACAGCCGAAAAGTCCAATTTGACTATCGTATATGCGCCTGTGTCCTTCCAGCATTTGTCGATAGCCAGGCCGCCGAAGTCACGCAGGCCGTAAGAAAACAGCGATTCGAATGTTGAAATCAACAGCGACTTGCCAAAACGTCTGGGCCGGGACAAAAAAATCTTTGATCTCTCACGTGCCAGCTCATAAAGCAGTTCTGTTTTGTCAACGTAAATTTCCCCGGCCGCACGCAAGGCGGAAAAATCAGTGCTGCCCAGAGAGAGCGGGCTCTTCAGACCTGTGTGCATTCGGACCTCATCAAAACAAAACCGGCTTAGAACTATTGTACTGACTGCCGGCTATGACTGTTCCGCCGGCTTTCGTCAGGAGATGCAGGGTGCCGTGCCCGCGCTCGTTGGTGCGGATTAAGCCGTTTCCACCCACAGTTCTCCGCGAAGCCTCAATTTTTCGGGCTTCCAATCCTTTGGGGGACTGACAAAGGCCGGTCGTCCCGAAACGGGACGGCCGGCCTTTTTGTCTTGGGCTTGACGAGCGGGATTACTTTTCTGCGCCTTTTGTGCGCGCCTCAAGCTCTTCCTGAAGCGAGACCACATGCTCGTTGAGCGCCTCGCCCGCATTCTTGGCGCCCTCGCCCGCAGCGCCGAGGATTTCAGCCGCCTGGCGAGTCGTTTCCTCGGGCATCTTGACGATGCGCTCATGGAGCTCCTCCTTCGTGCGCTCCACGACGCTCCTGGCCTCGCCGCTGATTTCAAGCGTCTTGTCGGCCACCTGCGAAACGGCGTTCGTGCCCGCCTCGCGCGCAGCTTCGATGTCTTCCTTGCTGCAGCCGGCGACGCCCGCGGCAATCGCGACCGCCGCTGCAAGCATCACAAACGTGCTCTTTCTCATCATGACGGGCTCCTTCATCCTTATTCATGTGTTTCGTGCGGCCCGCTCGTTCACGTGCGGGCGCCTTGTTGCGTCAGTATATCGGCTTGTCATGCAAGCGCCTGCAACGCAAAGAAAACCGCAAGGAAACCCATTGGAACAAATTGCAAGCGGATGTAGGATCCGTCGACGAGAGGCGGGCCTTCACCGCGCCATCGCGGCCAGGATCTCGGCGAGCTGCTCGTCGTACCAGGGATTGAAGGTGAGCCTCGCGTAGTTGTGCGCCTCGTCGGGCTGATGCCTTTCGCCCGAATACCAGATGTCCGCACCGGCTTCGCAGGCTTTGGAATCCGCCTTGCTCTGACCGTTCCAACAGAAGCGGTCGGCGCCAGCTTCGCCATACTGGGGATTGTCGGGACGATGCATCAAGCCCATGTGCGAGAAGCTCGCCACGCGCATTTGGGGCACGGATTCGGACAGCACGCGAACGCGCTCGGAAAGGCCCTTCGCAAACCGCTCCTCCCCGTACCAGAGGATGCGGCTCTTCGGGTTCGGGAAGGCGCGGTCAAATCTCGGGAGGAGCGCCTCTGTCTCCACAAGACCGTCGTGCTCGGCGAGCATGACGACCGCGGGCACGCCTGCGGACGTCTTCTCAAGCGCTTCGAGCACGTCGTCCGCACGCGTCATCGTGTCGTAAAAGGCCGCAAAGCCCTTGATCGGGATCACGAAGTATTGGAAGGGATTGCGCCCGCCGTTGGGACGGCTTTCGGGCGTGACGAGCCAGTCCTTGAAATTTGAGACGAAGGAAGCCGCCCAGGCAAAGGGAGGCCTCACCTCCACGGCGGGCGAAAAGAGAACGAACCCCTTCGCCTTGCCCGGATTGGCCTGCGCATAGTCGAGCACGAGGTTGGAGCCCGTCGAGTAGCCGCCCAGCCACATCTCGTCGACCTCTGCGGCCAGAATGTCCGCCTGCTCCTTCACGACGCGCCGCCAGTCGTCGGCGGTCGCCGCCATCATGTCGGCGGGCTTGGTTCCGCACCCGGGAAGCAGCACCGTGCGAACGAGAATCCCCTCGGCGGCGAGCGACTCGGCGAGGTCCGCAAAGGACCAGGGCGAATCTCCCAGTCCGTGAACAAGCAGGATCCCCCGGCCGTCGGGCCGCGCGGGACGGTACTCGCGCGGCAGATTCGCCTCGAGCTCCATCGTGCGGCCCTCTTCGGTCGTAAGCACGAAGTTTCGGTTTGCCTCAACCCAGGCCTTCGCGTCGGCCGCATACTGCGCAAAGCTCGTCTGCCCGAGCGGCATGACGTGCTTCGCGTCCCCTGCAAGCGACGGGAGCGGGCAGGCCGAGACGGCAACGAACGTCGTCAAAAGAAGCGAAACAGCAAGACATCGGAATCGTGAAAACATGAACATGGAGCTCCTAGGCGTCGTCATTGGGAGACACTTTCTCATGTTCCCACGGAAAGTTCAAATTTTCCCGCCCTGATTCTGCGTAATGGGTACAATGCGGGGTTTGCATTTTTCAACCAACACCAAGAAAGATATCCAACCAGAGACAAGCCATGAAAACGATCGAAAAGCCGAAGATGACCTGTCTGCAGCTCACGATGGCCGTGATGCTCAACATGCTCGGATCCTCCATCATCCTGATGCCGACGAAGCTCGCCGAAGTCGGCACGATGTCCATCCTGGCCTGGCTCGTCACCATCAGCGGTGCGACCACCATTGCCTATGTTTTTGCCAAATGCGGCATGTTCAGCAAGAAGAGCGGCGGCATCGGCGGCTATGCCGCCTACGCCTTCGGCAAGTCCGGAAGCTTCATTGCGAACTTCAGCTACGGCGTTTCGCTCATCATTGCGAACCTCACCATCGCCATTTCGATCGTCGGCTATCTGATGGTGCTCTTCGAGTGGAACCTCACGCCGCTCGAGATGGGCATCGCGAGCATCGTCGTCATCTGGCTCTGCTCGCTGCCCAACGTGCGCGGCGCGCGCTTCATCGGCCAGCTCTCGCACTTCTCGAGCTACGGCATCCTGATCCCGATCCTGATCCTCACCGTGATCGGCTGGAACTGGTTCTCGGTCGACCGCTACGTCAACGCCTGGAACCCGCAGAACCTCACGCTTTTCGAGGGCATCTCGGCGGGCATCTCCATGACGCTCTGGGGCTTCCTCGGGCTCGAAACGGCCAGCGCCAACTCCGAGGCCGTGGAGGATCCCGAGAAATCGGTGCCCCGCGCCATGGTGCTCGCCACGCTCGGCGCGGGCACGGTCTACGTGCTCGCCAACAACATCAGCTTCGGCATCGTCGACAATGAGATTCTCTCGCACTCGACCGCGCCCTTCGGCCTCGTCTTCGCCACGATGTTCAGCCCGGAAGTCGGCAAGTTCGTGATGGCCCTGATGGCGCTCGCCTGCGCGGGCTGCCTCACGAGCTGGCAGTTCACGATCGCCGAGGTCTTCCGCGTCTCCGCCCGCGAAGAGTACTTCCCGAAGTTCTTTGCGAAGGTCACGCGCCTCAACGTGCCCGTGATCGGCATGATCGTGATCCTGCTTCTGCAGTCGCTCGCCGCGCTCCTCACGATCGACCCGCGCCTTGAGCAGCAGTTCTACATC
Organism: uncultured Sutterella sp.; assembly: GCA_902493085.1. Lineage (GTDB taxonomy): Bacteria > Pseudomonadota > Gammaproteobacteria > Burkholderiales > Burkholderiaceae_F > Sutterella. Next base: position 5,396 of record CABUOH010000058.1, read on the forward strand.
CTGAAGGACCTCGCCGTCGTGACGAACCTCGTCCCGTACCTGCTCGCCTTCGCCGCCGCCAACGTCATCGTGCACCGCGAGCCCGCGGACCCCAAGACCGCCTCGCGCATCACCTTCGTCGCCACCGTCGCCTCGATCTACTCGCTCTATGCGCTTTACGCCTGCGGCGAGAGCGCCATGATGTGGGGCGCGCTCACGACGTTTGCGGGCATCTGGCTCTACGGCTTCGCCGCCAAGTCCCTTGAAATCAAGGGCCGTCTGCGCGGCGAGGAATAAGACCTCAAGCGCCGTTCACCTCACCCCAAAGCCGTCGGGCGTGCCTCCCTCGTGAAGCACGCCCGATTGTTTTGAGCCCTGCGCACCCGCGCGCTGCGGCCCAGACCGGCTTTCTTCGAGACTGCCTAGGCGCCGGCGTTCTCGGCCGCGGGCCTCACGCGCACGATCGCCTCGTTGAGGCTTCTGGCGTCGGCGGGCTTTTGAAGAATGTGCGGCAAGAGCGACGGCGCGACGCGTCCCTCCTCGCGGCGCTTGCGGTATTCGCCCTCGATCTGGTCGACCGCCACGGCCGTGAGCATCACGGTGGGAACGGGGAGCTTCATGTGCGCTTCGATCATGCCCGCGGCCTCCAATCCGTTGGGCTTGTCGGCGCCGAGGTTGTAGTCGCTCACGAGCGCAATGACGTCCTGCGTTTCGGCCGCCCGCCGGTAGAACGCCTCGCCGGGCTCACCCTCGGCCACCACTTCGGCGCCCCAGCTCTCGAGCATGCCCTTCAGGGCGTCGCGCACGAAGCGGTTGTCTTCGAGGAGAAGAATCCTCCCCTTGAGCGCGCGGATCTCGCCTCCGATCGGCACGGCCTTCTCGAACCGGTCCGCCTGTTCGGACTCGTCGATGCTGAAGGCAAGCCGGAAGACGCTCCCGCGGCCGGGCCTTGAGCCCAGCGTCAGCTCGAGCCCGAGCTGCCTCGCGATCCCCCGCACGATCGACAACCCCAGGCCGTAGCCCGAGCCCGGCGCCGCCCGTCCGGCGGCTCCGCGGTAGAAGGTTCCGAAGATCCGGCTCCGGTCTTCGGGCGAGATCCCCGGACCGCAGTCGTAGACGCCGATCACGAGGCGGCTTCCGACGCGGCGTGCGCCGAGCACAATTTCGGGGACGCGGGCCGCGGCCGGATCGGAATAGGCGACGGCATTGCTCACCAGATTCTTGAGGGCGCGCTTGACCATCGTGACGTCGGTGAGAATCGTCACCGAGGGCGCCTTCACGCGCAGGGAAAGGCCCTTCTTTTCGGCAATCGGCCGGCATTCGTCGGCAAGCTCCTCGAGGAGCTCGCGAACGCCCGCATGTTCGGGATGGACCTCCATCTGCCCGAACTCCATGCGCGTGACGGTGAGCACCTGCTCCACCAGGGTCGAGATCGCGGAAATCGAGAGCGCGAGCTGCTTGACGACGGGCTCGGTCTGGGGCGTAGCCCGCCTGCCCAGAATGTCGATGTAGATCCCCATGGCCTGAAGCGGCTGCCGAATGTCGTGGTTGGCCGCCGCAAAGAACTTC
>CABUOH010000059.1 GCA_902493085.1 uncultured Sutterella sp.
GAGGGCCATTCTCGTCAATTCAAACCGCCCGATCACGAAGGACTTGCGGGTGCGCGAGGCGCTGGCCTACGCCTTCAACCGCCAGGCGGTGGTCGACGGCATTCTCAACGGCACCGAGGCGCCTGCGACGACGCTTTTTGCCCGCAACGTGCCCTATTGCGACATTGCGCTCACGGAGCGGGGATACGATCCGGGGCGCGCGGCGGCGATTCTTGACGAGGCCGGCTGGCGGCCGGGCACGGACGGCGTGCGCGTCAAGGACGGCGCAAGGCTCGCGCTGGACTTCTACTACAACGCGAACAACGCGCACGAAAAGACGATCGCCGAAGCCATGCAGGGCGACCTTCTCAAGATCGGCGTCGAGCTTCGCGTGATCGGGGAGGAAAAGCAGGCGTTCCTTGACCGTCAGCGCACGGGCGAATTTGATCTTCAGTATTCGCTCTCCTGGGGCGCGCCCTACGATCCGCAGAGCTACCTCTCCTCATGGCGCATTCCGGCCCACGGCGACTATCAGTCCCAGATCGGCCTGGCCGACAAGGCGCACATCGATGCGCTCGTCACGGCCCTCATGACGGAGGCCGACGAGGCCGAACGCGCCAAAATGATCCGCGAGGTGCTCGTGCGCATCACGGATGCCGCGGTCTACATTCCGGTCTCGTACTCCCGCACGAAGGCCGTTTATTCGAACGCGCTCAAGGACGTCTCGTTTGCGGTGACGCAGTATGAGATTCCGTTCGAAAAGATGCGCTTTGCCGGAGACGCGAAGTAAATGAGCGGGATGCTCGCGAGGCGTCTCGCGCTCCTCGTGCCGATGCTTCTGGGGATCACCTTCATCGCCTTCATGCTGGGCGAGCTGTCGCCCTCGGATCCGGCCGAAGTGTCGATCCGTGTCAACGCCATGGTGCCCACGCCCGAGCTCATCGCTCAGACGCGGCATGAGCTTGGCCTCGACCGGCCGCTCATGACGCGCTACGCCGAGTGGCTGGGCGGCGTCCTTCACGGGGATCTCGGCACGAGCTTCGTGACCGGCCGCCGGGTGACGGACGACTTTCTGAGGGCGCTTCCGCCCACGCTGGCGCTCGCGGGCGCGACGCTTCTCATCGTGCTCCTCGCGGGCGCGGGGCTGGGCGCCGCCTGCGCCCTCAGTGCGGGCGGAATGCTCGATCGGATTGTTCGAGGCGTGCTCTTCACGATTTCGGCCGTGCCGAACTTCTGGGCCGCGCTTTTGCTGATGTGGCTCTTCGCCGTGGTGCTGGGACTTCTCCCCACGAACGGCATGCGCACGCCCGAATCCGTGATTCTCCCTGCGGCGTCGCTCTCGCTTGCCTACGTCGGCACCTACGTGCGGCTCATTCGCGCCGAGATGCTCAAGACCGCGGACGCGGACTGGGTGGTGTTTGCCAGAGCCCGGGGGCTCTCAAAGGGGCGCATTGCGATGCACATGCTCCTCAACAGCCTCAGGGGGAGTGTGACGGCGCTCGGCATGTCGATTCCGAAGCTCATTGCGGGAACCTTCGTGATCGAAAGCATCTACGCCTGGCCCGGGCTCGGCCGCCTGTGCGTGAGCGCCATCTTCAACCGCGACATTCCCGTCATCGTCGGCTACGTGCTCGTGACCGCCGTGCTCTTCATCGTCTTCAATCTGCTTTCGGATCTGGCGCTCGCGGCGCTCGATCCGCGCGAACGCAGGAGGAGCGCATGAAGCGGTCCCTCAAGCGGTCCCTCAAGCGGGCCCTGGCGGCGCCGTCCTCGGTCTTTCTCATCCTCGTGCTCGCGGCGGGCGTTCTGGCGCCCCTTCTTCCGATCGCCGATCCGACGGCGATCGACATCGCGTCGAAATTCCTGCCGCCGAGCCTCGAGCACCCTTTGGGCACCGACCTTCTTGGCCGCGACATGCTCTCGCGCGTGATCTGGGGCATACGCGCCACGTTCGTGACGGCGCTCCTCACGATGGCGGCGACGGCATGCGCGGGCATGCTTGCGGGCGGCATCGCCGCGGCTGCGGGCGGGCGCACGGACGCCTTCATCATGCGGCTTTGCGACATGTGGATGTCGTTTCCGAGCGAAGTGCTCATTCTGGCCCTGGTCGGCGTGCTCGGCCCCGGGCTTGAAAACGTGCTCGCCGCCTGCCTCGTCGCCAAGTGGCCCTGGTACGCCCGCATGATGCGGGGGCTTCTCATGCATCTGAACGCCGCGGGCTTCGTGCAGTTCGCCCGCGTGAGCGGCGCGTCGAACCGGCACGTGCTCTTGAGGCACCTTGTGCCCAACGCGGCGGGCGAATGCTTCGTGCTCGGCACGATCGACACCGGGAGCGTCGTCCTCATGATTTCGGCCCTCTCCTTTCTCGGTCTCGGCGCCCAGCCGCCGATGCCCGAATGGGGCTCGATGCTCGCAGAGGCCAAAAACGTCATGACGCTCTATCCGGGGCAGATGTTCGTGCCCGGTCTGGCGATCATGAGCGTCGTGACGGCGCTCAACTTCCTGGGCGACGCGCTGCGCGACGCCTTTGACGCGAGGAGCATTGAATGACGGCGAATGGCGCGCTCCTGCGCGTAAGGGGACTTGAAGTGCGGGACGCCGCAGGGCGCAGGGTCGTGCGCGGAATCAATCTCGACGTGCGCCGCGGGGAATGCCTCGCGCTCGTCGGAGAATCGGGCGCAGGGAAGTCCCTCACGCTCAGGGCGCTCGCGGGTCTGCTGCCGAGAGGCTTAACGGCCTTGGGCGAGATCGATTTCGAGGGCCGCTCCCTCATGAAGCCGGGCGCTTGGGCGGACGTGCGCGGGCGGCGCATTCTCTACATGGCCCAGCAGGCGATGACGGCCTTCGACCCCCTTGTGCGCATCGGCGTGCAGCTCGCTGAAACGGCACGGGCTGCGGGACTCAAGGATGAGAAAGGCGGGGCCGTTCGCCGTGCGCTCAAGTCCGTGGGCCTCGCGGACGCGGACCGCATCCTCAGGGCCTATCCCTGCGAGCTTTCGGGCGGCATGCTCCAGCGCGTGACGGCCGCCTGCGCGCTCCTTCTCAAGCCCGACCTGATTTTGGCCGACGAGCCCACGAGCGCGCTTGATGCGGTGAACGTGAGAAACATCCTCGAGAGTCTCGAAGAAGTGCGTCGCGCAACGGGTGCCGCACTCGTGCTCGTCACGCACGATCTGGGTCTGGCGGCGGTCGCCGCCGAGCGCTTTGCGATCATCAGGGCGGGCGAGATCGTCGAGACGGGCGGACGCGCGCTTTTGGATCGCCCGGGTCACCCGTACACGCAAAGGCTCGTGCGCGCGTGGCATCGCGCCGGCGCCGTGCTCGAGCGGGCGCTCTCGTCCGAAGCTCAGCCGGCCGTTCGTTCGCCCGCACGCCCCGAGTCTCGGGCTGCTTCGCCGCTGCTGAGCCTCCGGGGTGTCTCGAAGACCTATCGGATCGGATCCTTCCTGCGTCGACGAGGGCACGAGGTGCTCCGCGGCGTGGACCTTGACGTTCATCCCGGCGAGGTCGTAGGCCTCGTCGGCGCCTCGGGCGAGGGGAAGTCGACGCTGGCGCGGCTCGTGCTAGGTCCCGACGGAGGGAAGGATTCACTTCGGGAATCGGGAGCGCTCAAGACCACGGGCGGGCGAGGTGAGCGTCGTCTTTCAGAATTATCTCGATTCGGCCGATCCTGCGTGGTGCGTGAGGGACGTGATTGAGGAGCCCGCAAGGCTCGCCGGTGGACGAACGGATGCCGTCGGGCTTCTCCGGCGCGTGGGGCTTTCGGCTGAATTTGCGTCCCGCCGGCCGCATCAGCTCTCGGGCGGCGAGCTTCAGCGCATCGCCATTGCGCGCGCCATGGCCGCAGAGCCTTCGCTCATCGTCTTTGACGAGGCGCTCAGCAGTCTAGATGCCTCGGTTCAGGACGAGATCATGACGCTCCTTGAGGACTTGAGGCCCGCGCATGCGGGGTGGCTCTTCATCTCGCACGACCTCAAGGCCGTGGCAAGGCTCTGCGATCGGGTTGCCGTGCTCTCCGAGGGACGAATCGCCGAGGTGATGGACGCCGCCCGCATGGGGCGTCCGGCAAGCGAAGCCGGACGGCGCCTCATCGAGGCCGCACGCAATGCGGTGCCGGGACGGGACCGGAATTCGAACGCCGTCTGAATTCCGGAGTCGGGTGTCAGGCGAAAAAGGAAACGGAAAAGGAAAAGCCCGCCGCCGGACATCCGGGACGGGCTTGAGGGCGTTCGGTCGTTCTTACTTGCCCTTGGTGTTTTCGAGCGTTGTCAAGTCGTCGATGGCGAAGCTGCCCGTGAGTCCCTTGTACTCGGGACGGTAGCTGAGGCCGGCCTGGCAGCGGAATTCGAGCCATGCGGAAGCGGGCCGCTTGCCGTCCTTCGTGCCGTTGGTCGACGAACCGTTGACGGGAAGCATGGCCATGCCGCGGTCGCCGCAGTGCGAGCGGGCACGTTCGTTGAGGTGGTCGGCGAGGCGGTTGCCTTCAATGCTGCCGGGCCAGACGGCCTCGATGCGCCAGACGTTGCCGACCACGTTCGTGATCTTTTCCTCGCGATCGAGGTAGTTCTGGCGCTCCTCGTGAAGGGCTTCGCAGCCGGAAAGAAGAAGGGCGGCAAGAGCCGTGCCGATGATCAGAGTGCGCTTCATATATATAGAGTAAGTCTGTCGGGTGGTCGGAAGCCGCCCGCGGAAGGCGGCTGATGGTGCCGTCATTTTACCCAGATTCGTACGCATGGGCCGAGGAAGGCGGCTTCGGACGGGGACGGCAGAGATTTGTTCAATTCTTCCGATAGACGAAGGAAAAGAGGGGCGCGGGCGGTGCGCCCGAAGGGCCGAATCTTAAGACGGAGGGCTCGAAGGCGGGCGCCGTCGGCTGTGTTTCGTGCAGTGGTGATGCGCAAAAGAATGTTGTCCCGCAGGCATTTTCTTGAGAAAAGGGGGCTTTTCCGGCTGTTGCTGGCACCGTTGGCAAATGCGTTTTTTTGTAAGCATTGCTTAATACGGCCTCCCTACACTTCAACACAAAGACTTTTCGGGCTCGAACCCCGCCCGTTTCCAACGTCAACAGGACCCACCGTTTCACCCATGTCAGAAGCCATTCTTGAAGTCTGCGGCCTTACCTGCGAACGCGGGGAAAGGACGCTTTTTCGGAATCTTACGTTTGCCGTCAAGCCCGGCACGCTCGTGCGCATCGCCGGGAGCAACGGTGCGGGCAAGACGACGCTTCTGCGCCTGATGACGGGGCTCATGCGGCCCGTCGAGGGCGAGGTGCGCTGGCGGGGCGTTCCCGTTGAGAAGGCCGCCCAGGACTTCTGGCGCGAGCTCTGCTACATCGGACACCGCAACGGCGTCAAGGACGATCTGTCCGTTCTTGAAAACGTGATGATCAACGCCAACGTGGCGGCCGTGCCGGTCACGGAAAACGCTGCGCTCGACGCGCTTGACGCCGTGGGCCTCACGGACTTCGCCGACGTGCCCGCGGGTCAGCTCTCTCAGGGGCAGCGCCGCCGCGTCGCGCTCGCGCGCCTCTGGCTTTCGCGCTCCGTCAAGCTCTGGGTGCTCGACGAGCCCTTCACCGCGCTTGACGTTCGCGGGGTCGCTCGTCTTGCAGACCTCGTGGGCGAACACGTCAAGGCGGGCGGCATCGTGATGCTCGTCACGCATCAGGAAGTCCCCGTCGACGGAGTCGAATACCTCGTCATCGAACCCGAACGCTGGTCGCCCCGCCGCCGCACGGCGGTCGAGGCCGCGCTCGACAACGAAAGCGCTCTCGAAGCGGAAAACGCAGGTTAAGGAGCGCAGCAGTCATGTTCAAGCTTTTCCGCATCATCCTCCGCCGCGACCTGATGCTCGCCTTCCGACGCAAGTCGGACCTCGCTCAGGTGATCTTCTTCTTTGCGGTCGTCGTGACGCTCGTGCCGCTCGGCGTGGGCGCAGAAACCAACATCCTCCGCGCGATTGCGCCGGGCGTGGTGTGGGTTGCGGCGCTTCTCGCGGCGCTCCTCTCCCTGCCTCGCATGTTCGAGGCCGATCATGCCGACGGCACGCTCGAGCAGATGCTCGTCACGGCGGAGCCCCTTCCGGTCGTGGTGGTCGCCAAGGTCTTTGCGCACTGGCTCGTCACGGGCGTTCCCATGACGATCTTTGCCGCGGTCTTCGGCATTCTCTTCGACCTGCCGCTCGACGTGACCCTTGTGATGGTCGCGAGCCTCTTCCTCGGCACGCCGGTCCTCTCCCTCGTGGGAGCCGTGGGCGCCGCACTCACGCTCGGCCTTCGCGGAGGCGGCGTGCTCACGAGCCTGCTCGTGCTTCCGCTCTACATTCCCGTCCTCATCTTCGGCGCGGGCGCCAGCCAGGCGGTCGCCGTCTCGATGAGCCCCGCCGCGCACTTCATGATCGTGGGCGGCCTGACGCTGCTGAGCCTTGCGCTCGCCCCGATGGCGGTGTCCGCCGCGCTTCGCATCGCCGAGAGCTGATGCGGACATTGATGGAACGCTTTTTGAAAATACCTTCGGAGACCTGATCAAGATGAGCCTATCCGATCCTCAAAACTTCTACCGCCTCGCAGGCAAGGTCATCCCGTGGATTCTCGGGCTGGCGCTCGTGCTCTTCGTCGCGGGCTTTTATCTGGGCTTCTTCGTCTGCCCGGTTGATGCTCGCCAGGGCAACTCCTACCGCATCATCTTCATCCATGTGTCGGCGGCCTGGCTCTCGATGCTGCTTTACGTGCTCATGGCCGTCTTCAGCGCTCTCGGCCTCTGGCGAAACAACAGGATCTGCTTCATGCTCGCGCAGGCGATGGCGCCCACGGGCGCTCTGATGGCCTTCATCGCGCTCTTCTCGGGCGCCTTCTGGGGCCGTCCGACCTGGGGCACGTACTGGGTGTGGGACGCTCGCCTGACGTCGGAGCTCATCCTCTTCTTCCTCTACCTCGGCTTCATCGCGCTGCACTCCGCCATTG
>CABUOH010000060.1 GCA_902493085.1 uncultured Sutterella sp.
GTATCCGGGTTCTGGCAGAAGGGACATCGCATGAGAAGACTCCTTGCGTACGGCGGAAGTCGCACGCAGCCACAATTGAGCGCGCGAACGCTTCCAGATCTGGAACAAGTGCCCGAAAGTTTAGCGCCCGCCTGCATCCAAACTCAAGCCAAAGACACAAAATAAGGGCCACCCGATCCTTTGAAAGGGTAGCCCTTGTGTTTTTAGAGGAGCTCAAGACTCCCCTTGAACAAATCTTCCGGCGTCTCAGTCGCCGTAGACCGGGAAGGCGGCGGCGAGCTTCGCAACCTCGCCCTTGACGCGTTCAAAGACGACCTGATCCTCAGGCGCCTCGAGCAGGTCAACGATCAGGTTCGCAACCTTGCGCGCTTCGGCTTCCCCGAAGCCGCGGGTCGTCATGGCCGGAGAGCCGAGACGGATACCCGACGTCACGAAGGGCTTTTCCGGATCGTTCGGGATGGCGTTCTTGTTGACCGTGATGTGCGCTGCGTTGAGCAACGTTTCAGCGGCCTTTCCCGTAATCTTGAGCGGACGCAGGTCGACGAGCATTACGTGACTTTCCGTATGGCCCGAAACGATTCGAAGACCGCGCTTGACAAGCTCGTCGGCCATGGCGGCGGCGTTCTTCATCACCTGCTCGCCATAGACCTTGAAGGAGGGATCGAGGGCTTCGCCGAGCGCCACGGCCTTGGCTGCGATGACATGCATGAGCGGACCGCCCTGCATGCCCGGGAAGACGGCGGAATTGATCTTCTTTTCAAGGTCGGGGCGGCAGAAGATGAGGCCGCCGCGCGGACCGCGCAGCGTCTTGTGCGTCGTCGTCGTCACGATGTCGGCATGACCGAACGGCGTCGGATAAACGCCCGCGGCGATGAGGCCGGCATAGTGAGCCATGTCGACCATCAGGTAGGCACCGACGGCGTGGGCAATCTCGGCAAAGCGCTTGAAGTCGATGCGAAGCGAATAGGCGGAGGCGCCCGCAACGATGATCTTCGGCTTGCATTCCTTGGCGAGCGCCTCTACGCGGACGTAGTCGATCGCTTCGTCGGCATCAAGCCCGTAGGGCACGACCTTGAAGTAGCGGCCGGAATAGTTGAGGTGCATGCCGTGCGTCAGATGACCGCCTTCGGCAAGCGAAAGGCCCATGATCGTGTCGCCGGGCTCAAGAAGGCCGAAGTACACGGCGGAATTGGCCTGAGCGCCGGAGTGAGGCTGCACGTTGACGGCCATTTCGACGCCCGCGGGTTCGCAAAAAAGCTTCTTGGCACGGTCGATGGCAAGCTGTTCGGCGACGTCGACGTGTTCGCAGCCGCCGTAGTAGCGCTTGCCGGGATAGCCTTCGGCATACTTGTTCGTGAGGCAGGAGCCCTGAGCCTGCATGACCGCCGGGGAGGCGTAGTTTTCGCTCGCGATGAGCTCGATGTGATCTTCCTGACGGGCGGTCTCGCGGCAGATGACGTCCCATACTGCGGGATCGACGGCCTCGATGGTGTTGGAGCGCTTGAACACGGCTTCAGTTCCTTTGTTAAGACGGCGGCGAATGCCGCCGAAAGTTAATGACGTAAATGCTGAGGATGCCGGTCGTCTCAGAGGGCGGCCAGACGGGGATTGAGCGTATAGCGGCCGACCAGTTCGGCCGACGCGAGAACATGACCCTTCATGGCGGCGTCAACGTCCTGCCATGTCGCATTGGGCGCAAGCTCAAGTCTCTTGACATCGAGCGCGAAGACCATGAAGCGGTAGTAGTGCCAGCGTGCATCGAAAAACGGCGGGCAGGGGCCGTCGTAGCCCGTGCCGGTTTCGCCCGGCCTAGGGGTGCCGCCGCGGCTGTAGTCGTTGATGCAGACGTCGCCGTAGCCCGGCGTCGTCTTTCCGGCCTCGGCGAGCGCTCCCTGGGCGACGCTCGTCACGCTCACGGGACAGTTGGGCTGCACCCAGTGCACGAAGCGCCTGCGGGGCTGGGAGGCGGGAATTTCACCCGACGCGTCGCGCTCGGACAAATCCGTCGGCACATCGTCGTCAAGACAGGCCAGCACGAAGGACGCCGTTCCCTCCGGAACGTCCGCCCAGGAAAGCTGAGGATTGAGATTCGACGATCGAACGGTCGAGCCGTCCTCGCCGATTCGGCCCCAGGCCAAGGCTTCGGGAATGAAATCGCCCTGTTTGAAGTTGTCGGAAGTAATGATCAACGGAGCTTCTCCACTTGCAGGGCCGCCCGAAACAGGCGGCGTTCGTTATTTATAACACTCCTTTCAGCCCGAGAGCGCAACCTAGGGCATTGGCACTAGTCGGCGGCAGCAGCACAGCCCGCAGCATCAGCCCGCAGATGCAGGCTGAAGGTTGCAGGCCCGTCGTTGACGAGTGACACGCGCATGTGAGCCCCGAACGTTCCCGTGGGGCAAGACAGTCCCTCGCCCCGCAGCGCCGTGACAAACGCATTGAATGCCGCAAGCCCCTCTTCCGGCGGCGCCGCTTTCGAGAAGCTTGGGCGGTTGCCCGACATCGTCTCAGCCGCAAGCGTGAACTGCGAAACGCAGAGCACGTCGCCGCCCGCATCGACGACGCTGCGGTTCATCCGTCCCGTCTCGTCCTCAAAAATGCGCAGCCGCGCGGTCTTGCGCGCGAGCTTGGCGACAATGGCGGGCGTGTCGCCGGGCTCCCCGCACACGAATGCAAGAAGCCCGCGGCCCACGGCTCCGACGACGCGTCCCTCAACGCTCACCGAAGCCTCGGCCACGCGCTGGATCAAAACGATCATGGCCGGGCTCTCAGGCGACCGTGATGCGGGCCCACTTGCGCTTGCCGACCTGCACCGTCACGACGGCGCCCGCCTTGAGCTTGAGCCCCTTGTCGGTGATCCTCTCGCCGTCAATTCTCACGCCGCCCTGGTCAATGTTGCGGTTGGCGTCGGTCGTGGAGGAAGCAAGGCCTGCGGCCTTGAGCGCCTGGCCGATCCCGAGCTCGCCCCCGGGCGCCTCGATCGTCACCTCGGGAATCTCGCTCGGCATCGCGCCGGCTCGAAAGCGCGCATTGAACTCTTCTTCGGCGGCATTCGCAGCGGCGTCCGAATGGAAGCGGCCCACGATTTCCTTGGCGAGAAGCACCTTGGCATCGCGCGGATTGCGGCCGTCCGCACATTCCTGCTTCAGGCGGGCGATTTCGGCATTGCCGCGCAGGCTCAGCAGATCGTACCAGTCCCACATCAGCGAGTCGGAGATGGACATCACCTTGCCGAACATGTCGTTCGGCGCATCGGTAATGCCGATGTAGTTGTGCTTGCTCTTGCTCATCTTGATCTGACCGTCAAGCCCAACGAGCAGCGGCATCGTCAAAATGCACTGAGGCTCCTGACCGTACTGGCGCTGCAGTTCGCGGCCCACGAGCAGATTGAAGCGCTGGTCCGAGCCGCCGAGCTCGAGATCCGCCTTGAGCGCCACGGAGTCGTAGCCCTGCATCAGCGGGTAGATGAGCTCGTGCATGGCAATCGGCGCCTGTTCGGCATAGCGCTTCGCAAAGTCGTCGCGTTCAAGAAGGCGGGCAAGCGTATAGCGGGAGGCGAGCTGAATGAGGCCCACAGAACCGAGCTTGTTGCACCATTCGGAGTTGTAGCGCACTTCGGTGCGTTCGAGATCAAGGACGAGGCCCGCCTGATTGAGGTAGGTCTGAGCATTCTCCACGATCTGCTCGTGCGAGAGAGGCGGGCGCGTGGCGTTTCGGCCGGACGGATCGCCGATGGCGGCCGTGAAGTCGCCCACGAGGAAGATCACCGTATGGCCGAGATCCTGAAGCTGGCGAAGCTTGTTGAGCACGACTGTGTGACCAATGTGGATGTCCGGCGCCGTCGGGTCGAGGCCGAGCTTGCAGCGCAGCGGTTCGCCCGTCATCTTGGAGCGCGCAAGCTTCTGCTCGAACTCCTCCTCAATGAGGAACGTATCGGTGCCGCGGCGAATGAGGGCCATCGCCTCGCGGATGTCATCGGTAACCGGCAGCTTCTTGGCTTCCGGAGCCTTCTCTAATTCAACGGTCATCAGTATCCCTTCAATGACTTAAACAAACGGAGGCCGCCCTGACTCGCCTTCTTCTTTGACCCATCTGCACGCAAAAGCATGCAAAAGGTCTCTGAGACGCATGAAAAGCCCGCTTGTAACCATTTTTAATGGCTTTTTCAGAGGGCGAGGCGGCTGTTCTGATTTAAAATGGCAATCTTGGTATTGTTCCCTTTTTCCGCGCCTTTCGCAACTCCGACTCATCATGACAGCCCCCTCCCTCATTGCCCGGCAGCTTCGCACAGCCGGGAGAGCGCTTCGATCCTGGCTCAAGGCCCGGACCTCGTCTCCGCTTCTCCGCACGTGCAGGCTGAGCGTCAGGGCCTCTGCGGCCGGGATTGCCTCAATGGTCGTGATCGGCGCGACGGGCGCCGTGCTCGGCGTCTCGCCGACTCTGGCTCAGGAAAAGCATCGTCCGCATTTCGTGACCGAACCGGTCGACGACTCCGTTCTCGCCCAAGCGCTTGACGCTCTTCGCCGCAGCGGTTCCGTAACGCCCCGGAGCCTGACCGCCCGCAACGGCGAAACGCTCGCCTCGCTTCTGGCCCGCCTTGAGGTTGTCGATCCTCAGGCCATCTCCTACATTCGCTCTGAGCGCATGCTTCGCCCGCTCGTCATGCCCCAGGCCGGCCAGTACGTCAATGCGGGCGTTCTTCCCGACGGACGTCTTGCGTTCCTGCATCTTTATCTTGAGGGCCCGCACGCGCAGGACAGCCGCCGCATCGAACTCACGAGAACGGGCGAACTCTTCGCCGCCGCCGAATATCCCGTTGCCTTCGATACGCTCGAAGAAAGCGTTTCGGGAGTCGCCTCCTCGGGCTTTGACGCCACGGTCGAAGCGCTGCACATTCCCGCCGACATCGCCGAGCAGCTCAAGGTCGTCTGGGAAGGCGCCGACAATCCCGTCCGCAGCCTCGCGAAGGGGGACTCGCTGCGCCTCGTATTCGAACGCAAGTTTGCGGGCGGAGACTTCATCCGAAACGGCCAGCTCCTTGCCGTTCAAGTCGTCTCCGGCGAGGATGTCCACGAAGCCTACTGGTTTGAGAACGACAATCGCGCGGGCGGCTTCTACACGCTGGCAGGCCGCGCCTCGCAGCAGACCTTCATGCGCGTGCCGCTCGACGTCAAGGACGTCAGCAGCGAATTCGCGCCTCTGCGCCGCCATCCCGTCACGGGCGTCGTTCGCCCGCACAACGGCACCGACTTCCGCGCCCCCTCGGGCTCGCGCATCTTCGCCGCCGCCGACGGCGTCGTCACCTTCGTCGGCTACGAACGAAAGGGCTACGGCCGCTACGTCAAGATCGATCACGGACTCGGACGCACCACGCTCTACGCACACATGTCCCGCATCGCCAAGAACCTGCGCGCCGGACAGAAGGTCGAGCGCGGAGACGTCATCGGCTACGTGGGCCGCACGGGCCTTGCCACCGGGCCGCATCTGCACTACGAACTGATGTTCAACGGCGTGCAGATCAATCCGCGAACGGCTGATCTTCCCGACACCGAAAACCTGACGGCCTTCCAGATCGCGCAGCTCAAGACCCTCGCTCGTCCGATTCAAGCCCGTTTCGACCTGCTCGCAGAAAGCGAGTCTCTCCCCGTTCCAACCGTGTTGCGCACGCACCGAGACGATGCGACCGCCGTTGCCAAGCACCTCCTTGGCAGCGAAGACGAGCAAGCCGGCGGCGCCCCAAAAATGGCGAGCCGCATCACATCGCTCAAGCAGGACTGACCGCTCCCCCGCAGATGGACTCGAAAGCCGGCGCCGATCGCCGGCTTTTCATTGTCCGCCTCTTAATGCCTGATCTGCTCAGAAGGGAAATCCCATGACCGAACGCATTACGATCGGACTCATGTCCGGCACCAGCCTTGACGGCGCAGACGCCGTCGCCATGGCCTTCAACGGCCATGCCATGAAAAGCTTGGGACACGCTTCGCTCGCTTTTGCGCCCGCATTGCGCGCCGCGCTTTCCGAGCTCACGCTTCCCGGCCCCGACGAGATCGAACGCATGGGCGAAGCTTCCGTCGCTCTTGCGCATCACTACGCTCAAACCGTCAAGCTTCTGCTCGCCCGCACGGGACTCGCACCGGCGGACATCGACGCCCTCTGCGTGCACGGCCAAACAATCCGGCATCGCCCCCAAAAGGGATTCACGATTCAGCTCAATCATCCGGCGCTCGTCGCAGAACTCACGGGAATCGACGTTGTTGCAGACCTAAGATCCCGCGACGTCGCCGCCGGAGGCGAAGGCGCACCGCTCGTCCCCGCCTTTCATGCCGAATGCTTTACGGGCGACTCCGCGCGCATCATTCTCAACATAGGCGGCATCGCCAACATCTCCGTGCTCGGTGCGCGCGGCGACTCAGCCTGCGTCCTGGGCGCTGACACGGGCCCCGGCAACATGCTGATCGACACCTGGACGCAACGCATCACCGGCGCTCTCTACGACAAAAACGGCGGCTGGGCCGGCACGGGCCGCGTCAACGAAGCCCTGCTCGGCAACCTTCTGCGCGAACCCTATTTTGAACGTCCCATTCCAAAATCCACGGGCCGCGAACTCTTTTCTCCCGCTTGGCTTGACAAGCATCTCAAGGGCCATGAAGGCCTGCGGCCCGAAGACGTCGCACGCACGCTCGTCGAACTGACCGCCCGCACGATCACGGATGCCATCGAACGCTTTGCCCCCGAAGCCCGTGAGCTGTACGTCTGCGGAGGCGGCGTCTACAACAAAACGCTCATGGAGGCGATCGCTTCGCGGTTTCCGGGACTCACGGCCTCGATCGAAGCACTCGGCGTCCCGCCCA
>CABUOH010000061.1 GCA_902493085.1 uncultured Sutterella sp.
TCGTCAAGAAGTTCGGCAGTCCCAAGGACGCCCGCGACGTGATTCCGGGCATCATCGGAAGCGGCCCCGCCGTTGAATTCCAGACCTTCGCCAAAAAGTCCGTGCTCCGCAAGGAGATCGATGCGATCCTCGCCGATCCGGCCGGCGCGCCGGTTCCCTCCGAACTCGACCGCCTGTGGGTGCTGGTCTCTTTCCTCACGGCCGATGCGGAGAACGACGCCGTGCGCCAGGCCTCCCTCACGCTCCTGCCGCGCCTGCCCGTGGAATTCGGCGTCGTGCTCGTGCGCGACATGATCCGCCGAGTGCCTGCGATCGTGCGCGAAAAGCGGATCACGGACTACATCAAGGCCAACAAGGTCGTTTTGATGTAGGGAGGATGCATGGTTCTCGACACGCAGACGCGCATGACGCGCGCACGCATTCAGCTCTGCCTGCGAAAGCCCTATCTGTCGTCGGCTCTGATGCGCTTTCCTCTTCAGCAGGCGGACGGCATCATCTCGACGCTCGCCACCGACGGCTACCGCATCTACTGGAACGAGTCCTTCGTGAAGACGCTCAGCGACGCCGAACTGCGCGGCGTGCTCGCGCACGAGCTCATGCACATCCTCACGCAGAGCGTCGGACGCCGGCAGAGCCGCGACCAGGATTTGTAGAACATGGCGACCGACTTTGCGATCAATCTCGTGCTCCTCGACTTCGGCTTCACGATTCCCAAGGACGACCTCGTCTGCCGGGACTATGACGGCATGAACGCCGAGCAGATCTACGAGCTGCTCGCGAAGAAGGCGAAACGCTCGAAGGGCCGGCAAAGCGCATTGGGCAGCGCTTCCGGTTCGGATGCTGCCGATGCGGGCGTCGTGCCCGACGTCGGCCATGACCTCGTAGACCCCAACAGCCATGAGGCAAGCCGTCTGCGCGCACTTTCCGACGGCCCCTCGCCTGATGCGCAGGAGATCGCCGAAGCCGCAAGCGCCGGCCTGCACGAAACGATGCAGGCCCTGAAGGCGACGGGCAGCGTGCCGGGCAGCTTTCAGGCGATCGCCGCGGCGTCGCAGTCCTCGCTCATCGACTGGCGCACGCTGCTCGCCGACTGGATGTATGACCGCGTGCGGGACGACTGGAGCGCTTGGCCGCCCTCGAAGAAGCACATCGCCCGAGGCCTGTATCTCCCGAGCGTCGGCGCCCCCGCGCCCATACGCCTCGTGATGTTCGTCGACACCTCCGGATCCATGCCGGACGCCTCCCTCAAGCGCATCTTCGGCGAAATCCGATCGTTTCGCGAAACCTTCCCGACGCCCTTCTCGATCGTGCAGGCCGACGTCGGCGTTCGCCGGGTCGACGAATATGACGCCTACGAAGACTTCGACTTTGAAAAGATCAAGATTTCGGGCCGCGGCGGCACCGAGTTCTTGTCAGGCTACAAATGGATCGATGAGCACTTTGACGCGGAGCCCGTCGCCGTCATTCACGCAACCGACGGCTGGGGCGACTTCCCAAAGTTCTGCCCGCATCCCGTCGCCTTTCTCGTGCCCAAGGAAGCAGCCGCATACGATTCGAGCCTTTCACAATTTCCTGCCTGGGGTCGCAAGATTCTGATATGACAACACCCATCGAAAGCAGCAATCAATACGAGCAGCGTCTTTCGTCTGCTTGCGCACTCTTTTCCGGCACCGCGCCCTTTGAGGCGCTCAAGCGTCCGCTGACGACGCCCGACTGGACCACAGCCGTAGCGGCCGACCTTGACAAGCTCGCCGAGGCGCGCCTGGCCGATTTTCTCGGCATGTTCGACGCCGAGGAGCGCCCTCGTGCCTGGAAGGCGCTCCTCAAGGCCGTCGGCCGCGATGACGTCATGGCCGCCAATCTCTGCCGAAGTGCCCGCTTCGCCGATGAAGCCCTGCAAAAGCTCGCTGCCCGCGCCGCCTCGAGCCTCCAGGCCCGCGGTTCGGAGTTCGCCTTGTTCATGGCCGGCCTGCGTCACGAGGCGCCCGTGCCCGACTCGGCTCTCAAAGCGAATCAGTCGCTCGCCTTTCATCTCGCGGCCGCTCATGCGCTCCATTCGTCCGATCCGTCGACGATCGAATTCTGCCGTGCGCTCTCATGCGTCGCATCTCCGCTTCTCAAGGATGCCAAGCGAACGATGCGCGACTTCATCGCCGTTCTCGACGCAAGATGCGAAGCCCGCGTGCGGCCCGCCTTCAGGCGGGTGCGCATTGAAGCGGGACTTCTGGTCGGCTCGCGCAAGACGCTTGATTTCCTTGTGCGGCCCGACTATGCCGGCCGTCTCTTTTCCGACGCAGGCGAAAAGGACTTTGCCCAGAGGCTTGACGCGATCAACTCGAGCAAGAAGCGCCAAAGCCTCATAGCAGGGATCGCTCTCCTGCGAAGCTGCCGCTTCACGGAGGCCGAAGGCGCCATCGAGGAGGCGTTCGGGCCGCTGTTCCCGGCGCCTCTCGGCACGAAGCGGGACCGGCGCACGTTTGCACGTGCATTCTTAGGCAGTTCAGACCTCATGACGGCATTGATCGGCGCTCCCCGATTCCGCGCCCTCAATCCGACCGATAAGCTGAGCGTCCAAGCCGCCGCCTTCTTCGAACGCATGCAGCCCGACCCGCTTCCGGCTTGGACAACCTCCCGCGAGGCTCCCATGGACGAATGGCTTTCCCGTCATCCGGAATTCGTTCGGGAATTGACGGGACAGGCTTGGTTCAACCTTCATCGCCGTTTCCCTGAGCTCATGGAAACGCTCTCCGTGCGAATGCGTGGCCCTGCCTCGCGCGTGCTGCCCACGAGCAAGGCCTGGGATGCGCTCAGCTGGCAACAGCTTCTCGAGGTCGACGCCTCCAACGCCGTTTGGGCAACGCGGGGGCTCCCGCAGGTGCGCGCCGAACTCGAAGGCGCCTCAGAAAAGCGCATTTTGCACATCTTCGACACCTTTCTCAAGTGCGGCTCCTTTTCGCGCATCAGGAACCTTCTCGAGATGCTCCCGGGCGACATCGCCGATCCTCTGAAGCTCAAGCTTCTGAAGATCCGTTCCGCCCACCCGTGGATTCTCAGAACCGTATCGGAGCACGATCCCGTCTGGCTCAAGCTTCCCGCAAACGCCGTGCTTGCACGCCCTGAAGTGATCTGCTCGCAGGCTGCGGGCTTTTTCGACACTTATCCGCCGGAGACGCTGCTCCGCCATCTCGCCGCAAAGACGAATCCCGTCACGCCCTGGGAAGAAAAGCTCCTCAAGCATGCCCTCGGCAAAGCCACGCTCAGGCGCCGCGTCATCTCGGACTTCTACTGTCCGCTCATGGAAGCGCACCTCTCTACTGAGCGAAGCTTCCTGGACACGCTGCAAGTTTCGAACTTCGACCTTGCCTTGGATCTCGCGAAAACCCTAACCTTTGCGGGTGACAACGAAGCGCGCAGACGCCGGCTTCTCGCATCGCTCGCCGGCTCGGACGACGATGCCGCGCTTAAGATCTGGACGCAGCTGCTGCGCAGCAATCCGGCTCTTCTCGCCGTTGAAGACCTCATCAAGAGCGTGCCTCAGGAGAGGCGTGCGAAGCTTGCCGCATGCCCGGCCGCCGCGAAAAAGCTGACGCCAACCGCTCGTGTCCGCTTGTCCAGCTCGCCCGACGAGAGAACGCCGGAGGACGGGCAGGCGGAGCGCCGCCTCATGTTCGGCTTTTGCGATCTTCGCTTGGCCGCAGCAACCCTGGCCGTCAAGTCCAGCGGAGGCGAAATCCTTGAGGCGATTGTCCAAGACCTCGAGCACGACCCCGACGCGCGGCTTCTTGCATCCGCCGGCCGTCTTGCCGAACAATCAGGCTTCATGCAAAGCGAAGCCTTCATGCCGGCGCTCAAAGCCGCGGCCTCCGAAGCGTCGTCCTTCGGCATCGATCGGCTCAACGCCATTCTTTACGCACTCGCCGCAGCGACCCTGCCGCCCGAGCAACCGGAAATGCCCCTCGCCTCCCCTCAAGGATGGTCGTTCGAGCCTCGGACCCTCTTTCCGTTTGCAGGTTCCGTCCTTCGCAACGTCCTGGTTTCCGAGACCGACGGTCTTGAGCCCGCTGCCTCAGAAAATCGGCCTGCGGTCCGAGCACCGAATCTGCTCGAGCCTCAGCCCGGTGCGCTCCCGAACTCAAAGCAATGCCGCTGCAAAGGACACTGGACCGTCATCAACGGCAGCGTCAGGCTTGAGCTCTCTGAGATCCCCGCGAAGCTCTTGCCGCATTTGGTCTCGGGGCCCCGCACGACCCTCGAGGCGCCTCTCTTCGCAGCCGCTGACGGTGCGGACGGCACTGTCTCCTGCTCTTCACCAGGACGCGCCCGGGTGAGCCGCACCGGCAGCTCACACAAAAACGGCCGCGTCCTTCTGATCACGCAGCCCGACATGCTGCTTGCCATCATGGCCGCGGAAGGCGGCACGGCGACCTTCTTCATCCAGTCTCAGAACACGCTCGAGACGAAGCTCATCGCGGCCGACGCTGTCATCCCGGCGCTCGGCGACATGCCCGTCGAAACGTCCGTTCAGCTGCGCGCCCCCGCGTGCCTCTTCCTGCGCCGGAGCCGGGAGACACACGGCCCAAGCTTGAGCGAAGCGGCGGCCCTGCGGCTCATGAAGGCCGTGCCATGGCTTGTCCCCCTGCGCGCAGAAGATGCGACCCGAGCCGCTCATCTTCTTCGCACCACCCGTTCCGAAGGAAATTGCCATGACTGAAACCTTTACGATCGCAGCTCTTCAAACTGGCGAATACCTCGTTCGCGGCATCCGCCAAGGCCGCACACCCGTCGCGGTCGCCGCCGCGCGCGTTGAGGCGGGTGAAATCACCTCGCGCTTTTTCAGCCTCTGCCGGCCGAACGACCGATCACGCAAAAAGACTTCCGTCAATATCGGTCCAGAAGTTTTCTCCGACGTGCCCGCCGAATTCGACGGTCTCATGGCCTCGGCCCCGTATCTTGAAGACGTTGCCGACAGGCTGCGGGCCTTTACGGGAAACAGGCCGCTCATCACCTACACGGCCGGCCTCA
Source organism: uncultured Sutterella sp. (assembly GCA_902493085.1). Lineage (GTDB taxonomy): Bacteria > Pseudomonadota > Gammaproteobacteria > Burkholderiales > Burkholderiaceae_F > Sutterella. The sequence continues at coordinate 5,023 of CABUOH010000061.1, forward strand.
ACGCGCAGGATCACCGTCTGGGCTTCAGCCACGACTGGGATTTGAACATCTATGGATGTTGGTGGAACAAGCTCAGAAATGAGCCGTTTCACAACTTCATGCTCGAAGTGCAAAAGTTCGCCGGCTCCCTCGGTTTGACGTCCCAGGCGCGCCTTCTGAAGCTGGCCGAACTCGTCGGCCTGCCGCAACCGGAACGGATTTCATCGCTCGCCGAAGAGGCAGACCTTCTCGCCCGAATCTGGATGAGGCGCAACGACTGCCAGCGTGCGCTATGCGCGGAAATCGGGCGGCCGTCGCCCGATGAATTCAAGGCCGCGCTGTCCCGCGTCAAGCTCGCCGACCTCAATCTGCAGCGCAGTTCTCAGATTCCGCTCGGCGCCGGCTATCACGAGCGGGAAATCGTCAAGTCGCTCGGCGCCAAATGGTCTTCTGCGCAGGGCTATTGGTACATTACCATCAGGGACAATCCCGAGGACTTCGCCATGTGGCTCTCCGACGACGACCTCGAGCGGCTGCGCGAGCTCCAGCGCCGCATCGACGATCACCTTCACCCGATCGACGCCGGCGTTTGAGCCCGGCCCCGCGCCCAACACACCGCACATGTCCCGCCGCACACGTCCGGCGTTCGTTCGAACTGCGCATGCGGTAGACTTTTCGAGGGCTTCGGCCCTCATTACGCCCGTCTCATCATCAGACACTACGCCGCCATGCTTGTTCCGCCGCTCTCCGACGAAAGCCAGACCCGCAACGACACGCCGATTTCCGAACGGCTTGACGAACTCAGCGCCGTCCTGCGAAAGGCCCTCCCGCCCGCCGACCATGCGTTTGCGATGCGCGCCGCACTCGAAGCGCACGCCATGGGCGCGAACGACGCCGTCATGCCGGCAGCGGCGGCCTGCGGGCTCAATCGGGCGGGCGAGGCGATCGAACCGCTCCTCACGCTCGACGAGCTTGCCGCCGCCTCGCGCATTGCCGTCGGCCTTCTCAACGTGCGCGCCGCGGGCAATCCTGGCGACGCCGTCGCGGACGGTCTTCTCGCCATTGCACGCGTGCGCATGCGGGAGCTTCTTGACGACGCGCGCCTTCACGGCGGACCCGACGATGCGGCGCTTGAGGCGCCCGACGAATACGTCGCTCCCTTCCATGACCTCCTCTGCGCCGCCGGCCGAAGGCCCGGCGCGGGCGCCCTGCGCGAAGACCTTCTCACCTGGATCCGCCTCCTTCAAGTCGAACCCGACTGGCTTGAAGCCGAACGTCCCGCCTATTGGCTGATCGGGCAGCCGGGCGACCGGAATCTCGAGCGCATCGCCGACGTTCTTCGCAGGCTCGGCTTTTTCTTCGGCAAGATGCCCGAGGAAAAGGGACCCGCCGGCCTCAAGCCCGTGCAGGGCCGCCACGTGCTCATCGTGAGCGCGCCCTTGGTCCGGGCCGACTTCATGCACCGCCTCATGACGAGCGTCGCCGCGCATCACCCTGACATCTACGTGCGCGCCATGGACCGCAGCCGCGAAGGACGCCGGCTCGTTTGGGAGCGTCCGAGAGCGGACATCGCCGACATGGGCCTCGCCTTCAGACGCGTGGAAATCTTCGCCTGCCCGGATCTTGACCCGCTCCCCGCCGTGCTCGAGGCCTTCGGGCTCAACGACTGATAATCCGAACGTCGTACGCGCCCGGAGCCGTTGCCGACAACATTCGTATAACTTTTTATACGCCCCCAAGTTTTGCGCCTCACGCCGGTTCGCCTGCTGCCCCTTGCCCTCGAACAATTGCAAATCATTGATGCTCAATGGTTTTTGCAACAACAGATTTCGTCTTACGTCCTTGGGAG
>CABUOH010000062.1 GCA_902493085.1 uncultured Sutterella sp.
CCCGACAGGTTAGCGCCTGCCGGGCTTTTGGCTTTTATTGCATGCGACGCGCTTCTGGCGGACAAAAAAAGCGCCGGCTTTTTTTCCCGGCGCTTTCGGGAAGCCGAGCGAACCGTTCAGGTCCGCGCAGAGGTCATCCTCTTAGTGGTTGCGGCGCTTTTCGGCCTCTTCCTTAACCGAGCGGCGAACCGTATCAAAGGCTTCGTTGAGTGCCGCCATCACGTCCATGTTCGTGCGGTTCACGATGAGCTCCTGACCCGAGGCCATCAGGTCGATGCGAATCGTGAAGGCGCCCATGGTCTGATGACCTTCCTGGCTGACGGTCACTTTGCAGGCGCCGAGCTGGCTGTCAAAGCGGCGGAGCGCTTCAACCTTTTCGGTCACCGCAGTTTCGACGGCGGGCGAACGATTGATGCCGTGGAAGACGATCTGCAGAGATTGGGGCATATGACACCTCTCTTTTTGTTGTGGCTTTTTTGTTGGGACAATGTCCTTGTCCGTACTTCAAGTCTATATCCAAACCCTGCGCTTTGCACAAATTCCACTGGTTATCACTTAGAATGTGCCCGACGTACCGGCCGACAAGGCGCCGCAGACGTCGGCGGACAGTTATTCACTGCCGGAATTGCTACTCCTGCAAGGAAATGGAGGCTTTCCGGCCCCTTTTAGAGATATGAGCAAAATGGATCGCAAACCCTGGCAGAACAATGGCCCGCACCGGGCTCCCTTTGGTTCCGACCGCCGTGAGGGCGGCCGCAGCGATCGCCGCGAAGGCGGTGACCGCGCTTTTGGCCGTCGTGAATTCGGTGATCGCCGAGAGTTCGGTGACCGTCGCGAGTTTGGTGGTGAACGCCGTGGTTTCGGTGAACGTCGCGAATTCGGCGGCGATCGTGGCGAACGCCGCCCGTTCGCGGCCGGCGACCGTCGCGAATCGAACGGGGATCGTCGCGGTTTCGGCGATCGTCGTCAGTCCTTCGGCGGCCAGCGTCGCCGCGAGGAGTTCGGCGTGCGCTCCGGTCCGCGCGCTCGAGCACTGGAAACTCGCCGTTTCTCCGAACGCTCCGACTTCGCCAAGAACGCCGTTGTGAAGCTCGACGCCGACATCGCGGATTACTTCAAGAGCGCGGAAGACGTCAACAAGGCGCTTCGCATGGTGATCGAGCTCGGCAAGCTTGCCAGGAAGCCTGAGGCCCAGAAGGACGCTGAAAAGGTCGAAAAGGCCCAAGTGTCTGAGGCGCCGGCCGCTTCCGCCGAGGAGGCGATGTTCACGGAAGACGTTTTTGAAGACGAGGATGTTGCTGCGGAATCCTCTGCGGCAGATGCCGTTGAGGCCCCGCAGGAAGAAATGTCGGAAGAAAAGTCGGAAGAAAAGTCGGAAGACAAGCCCGAAGAGAAGGCTGAATAAGCCCGGTCGGCGGACGACTCCGCAGTCTCGAAAGCTTCGCTCCCGCAGTGGGAACGGAGCTTTTTTCTTAGACGGCTGCGATGAAAGGAAAGCTGTGGTTGGCTCGGGAATGTCCCCTAGGCACGCAGAGCCTTTTTCGCTACACTTTCAGGGTTTAAAAAAAACGAAAGCTTCCCCCGTGCGCGTGCCGGGGCTGCGAGACCTGCCGCTTACATGAAGTACATTCTTGCTCTTGATCAGGGGACTACGAGTTCCCGCGCCATTCTGTTGAATCACCGCGCCCAGATCGTTTCCCTGGAGCAGCTTGAGTTTCCACAGCATTACCCGCAGCCGGGCTGGGTCGAGCATGACGCCATGGACATTTGGCGCACCCAGCTCGCATGTGCGCGGAATTGTCTGCGAAAGGCAGGGGTGTCCGCGTCCGAAGTGAGCGCCATCGGCGTGACGAACCAGCGCGAGACGACGGTTGTCTGGGATAAGACGACGGGCCTGCCCATCGCGCCCGCCATTGTTTGGCAGGATCGCCGCACTGCGCCCTATTGCACGGAACTGCAGAGAAGGGGTTTCGAAGAGCTCGTTCGCGAAAAGACGGGCCTTCGCATCGACCCGTACTTTTCGGCCACCAAGATCCGCTGGATTCTTGACCGCGTGCCCGATGCGCGCGTGCGTGCCGAACGGGGCGAACTCGCCTTCGGCACCATTGACACGTGGCTCATTTGGAAGCTCACGGGAGGGCGCGTCTTCGTGACCGACATCACGAATGCTTCGCGCACGATGCTCTGCAATCTCGAGACCTGCCGATGGGACGACGAACTCCTCGACATCTTCGGCATCCCGGCCACCATGCTGCCGGAGATCGTCCCGAGCTCCGGCGTGGTGGGTGAAACGCTGTCCGAAATGCTCGGCACTCCGATTCCCGTAGGGGGCATTGCGGGGGACCAGCAGGCCGCAACCTTCGGCCAGACGTGCTTTGAGGCCGGCTGCGCGAAAAACACCTACGGCACGGGCGGCTTTCTTCTGATGAACGTTGGGAGCGAACCTCGCATGAGCCAGCATCGCCTGATCGGCACCGCAGCTTGGCAGTTGTGCTCGGAAAGGGCGCAATATGCGCTTGAGGGCTCCGTTTTCATTGCGGGCGCAGTCGTGCAGTGGCTCAGGGACGGTCTGCAGTTTTTCAACTCCGCCGAGGAGATCGAGTCTCTCGCGCAGAGCATGCCCGACAACGGCGGCGTCTATCTCGTGCCCGCCTTCGTGGGGCTCGGCGCACCGCATTGGGACAGCGAGGCCCGCGGCATGATGATCGGGCTCACAAGAGGCACAACGAAGGCGCATGTTGCGCGTGCCGCCCTTGAAGGGATCGCCTTTCAGTGCGCCGAGGTGCTCGAGGCGATGCAGCTTGACGCCGGCACGGAGCTCAAGGAGCTTCGCGTTGACGGCGGCGCGTCCCGCAACAATCTTCTCATGCAGTTTCAGGCGGACATCTCCGGCGTGCCGGTCATTCGTCCTGCCATTACCGAAACGACGGCGCTCGGAGCGGCGTTCTTGGCCGGCCTTTCGACGGGCGTTTGGTCGTCGTGTGAGGAAATTTCCGCCTTGTGGCGCGTCGACAGGGTGTTCGAACCCTCGATGAGCGCCGACAGACGAGAGTATTTGATGAACCAATGGGCTCGAGCCGTCGGCCGCGCCCGCAACTGGAATAAGTGACCATGGCTGAAGTGAAAACAACCTGCCGCGAGGAACTGCTCGCCAAACTTCGTGAAGATACCGTATGGGACGTCGTCGTCATCGGCGGCGGTGCAACGGGTGCGGGCATTGCGGTTGACGCCGCCTCCCGCGGACTCAAGACCGTCGTCCTGGAGGCTCAGGACTTTTCGTCCGGGACGTCGTCGCGCTCCACGAAGCTGATTCACGGCGGCGTGCGCTACATGAAGAATCCCCGCGACTGGGGGCTCGTTCGTGAAGCCTTGAAGGAACGCCGCATTCTCATCAAGAATGCCCCGCATCTCGTGCATTCCAAGCCCTTCATCCTGCCTTGCTACAAGAAGGGGGAGCGCGAGTTCTATACGATCGGGCTGGGCATTTATTCCGCCATGACCTATGGCGGCTACAACATCGGCCATACGTCGAGCCTTTCCCGCGAGGACACCCTGATGCGTCTTCCCGGCGTCAAGCCTGAGGGCCTGATGGGAGGCGTGCAGTTCTTTGACGGTCAGTTTGACGACGCCCGTCTCGACGTGGCACTGATCCGCACGGCCTACGAGCACGGCGCCGTGCCGCTCAACTACATGCCCGTCGTGGCCGTGACGCGCGAAGGCGGCATGATCCGCTCCGTTACGGCCAAAGACAAGGAAACGGGCGAAGAATTCGTCATCCGCACGAAGATGGTCTTCAACGCCGCCGGCGCATGGGTTGACCCGATCCGCCGCATGGTCGATCCCGAAGCCTCCACGCTTGTGCGCGTCTCCCGCGGTTCGCACATCCTGCTCGACAAGTCCTTCATGCCCGGCGACACCGGCATGCTCATCCCGAAGACGCGCGACGGCCGCGTGCTCTTCGCCATTCCCTGGCACGGCATGCTGCTTGTCGGCACGACCGACGTTGAACAAAAGGAAGCCGACTTTGATCCGAAGGTGAGCGACGCCGAAGTCGACTTCATGATCGAAACGGCTTCCGGCTATCTCGAAAAGCCGATCACGCGCGCCGACGTCAAGGCAACGTTCGCCGGTCTGCGCCCGCTCTTCAATCCGCAGGCGACGGGCTCCGCGGGTTCGACTGCCAAGGTTTCCCGTGAGCACGCCGTCATTCCTGAATTCGGCAACATGATCACGGTGACGGGCGGCAAATGGACGGCCTACCGCAAGATGGCCGAGCACGCCATGCTCGTCGCCACGCTCCGCCACCTCATCCCGCCGCGCCTTTGCGTGACGAAGGATCTTCCGATCTTCTGCGATCCGAACTGGGATCACGCGGCGCTTGAGATCGAAGCCGAAGCGGACGACGCCGCCGACGAAAAGGTCGTGCAGTTCGCCCTTTACGCCCGCGATCACGAGTTCGCCCGCACGCCTGAGGATGTGCTCTTCCGCCGTCTGCGCCTCGGCCAGATGAACGAAGCCCGCACGAACGCCCTGCTGCCCAAGATCGCCGCCGCCTTCGGTCTGCCGGTTGAAGCCGGCTGCTGCGAAGAGGCGGATTGCGGCTGTGCGGCCGAGGACTGTGCGGCCGAGGTTTGCGAATGCCGGGCCGAGATGAAGGATGAGCCTGCCGTTCAGACTTCCGCTGAGGCTGAAAAGGTGATCGACGTTGAGGTCGTTGAGGAAAAGATCGACGACGCTGATCAGAAGAAGTAAGGCCGAAGCCGGAGGGGCGTGCCCTTCGGCGGCCTTCGCCGGCGCGAGCGCTTTCATGGCAGATGCGCTCGTGCCGCTTCTTTTGGCGCGCCTGCGCCGCGCTTTTTTCTCGTGAGCGCACAGAGGATAAAAAAATCGTTCCGTCATGTGGACAAGCGAGGACGGTTGGGGTAAAATCGCGGTCCTGACTTTGCTTCGCGGATTGCTTACCCCATCTTTTTCCACTGGCGCCGTGAATCATGCGCGAAGTTCAGAACGCCATACTTCTAGGGCGAACCCAAATTCAGGTTCGCTTTTGTTTTTATTCAGCATCTGCATGTCAGTGCGGGTCCTACGACTGATGAAGGACCGCGGCGCCATCCGTTGAGCGCTGAGGCAGCTGCCTTACTTATTAGGTGAAACGCAATGAAGACCTTCTCGGCCAAGCCGCTTGAGGTTAAGCGCGACTGGTTCGTGGTCGATGCCAGTGACAAGGTGCTCGGCCGTCTTGCCAGCGAAATCGCTCTGCGCCTTCGTGGCAAGCACAAGCCCGAATTCACGCCCCATGTCGACACGGGTGACTTTATCGTCGTGATCAATGCGGACAAGCTCAAGCTTTCCGCTGAAAAGGACACGAAGAAGACGTACTACCGCCACACGGGCTATCCCGGCGGCATCTACGAAACGACGTTCCGCGAAATGCAGGACAAGCACCCGGGCCGCGCTCTGGAAATCGCCGTCAAGGGCATGCTTCCGAAGGGCCCGCTCGGCTACGCCATGATCAAGAAGCTCAAGATCTACGCCGGCGCCGAACACCCGCACTCCGCCCAGCAACCCAAGGTTCTTGACCTCTAATTTCCGAAAGGCTTGAAAGATGATCGGTAACTACAACTACGGCACCGGCCGCCGCAAGAGCTCGGTCGCTCGTGTTTTCATCAAGCGCGGCACTGGCAAGATCGTGATCAACGGCCGTCCGCTGGAACAGTACTTCCACCGTGAAACGGGCCGCATGATCGTCATGCAGCCGCTTCAGCTCACGGAAAACGCCGAAACGTTCGACATCATGGTCAACGTTTCCGGCGGTGGCGAATCCGGCCAGGCCGGCGCCATCCGTCACGGCATCACCCGCGCCCTCGTCGACTACGACGCCGGCCTCAAGAGCGTTCTTTCCAACGCCGGTCTCGTGACCCGCGACGCTCGTGAAGTCGAACGTAAGAAGGTCGGTCTGCGCAAGGCCCGCCGCGCCAAGCAGTTCTCCAAGCGTTAATCGCTTCGAGCACGGATTTGCAGAAGGCTTTTGCCTTCTGCGGATCAGGGCAAAAAGAAGGTCGCCTGCCTCATGCAGCGCGGCCTTTTTGATTTTTAGCCTGTGCAGAATCTGGGGGCTCCGCCCGTCACGGGCGCGCGTTTTCGTGTAGCATAAGTGATCGCCTGAACTGCGCCGTGAATGGCCCCCGCCGAGTGGCCGAGGAGCCCCGGCGTCCCGTCACCTTTTTGGAGAGCCGTCCGCTGGACGGCACATACCCTGATGACTGAAAAGATTGAAACGCCTCAGGAAGAAATGCCTGAGCTCATGCCGGATCCCATCAACTTCACGGACGCAGCCGTTGCGAAGGTCAAGGAGCTGATGGATGAAGAGGGCAACCCCAGTCTCAAGCTGCGCGTCTTCGTGCAGGGCGGCGGTTGCGCCGGCTTCCAGTACGGCTTCACGTTTGACGAGGTGCAGAATCCCGATGACGCCGTCATGGAAAAGGGCGGCGTGACGCTCCTGATCGACTCCATGAGCTATCAGTATCTCGTCGGCGCCAAGATCGATTTCAAGGACGATCTGAGCGGAGCTCAGTTCGTCATCGACAATCCGAATGCGGTTACGACCTGCGGCTGCGGCTCCTCCTTCGGAGTCTGATGCCGGTGAAGTCGCCGAAATAAATCAAACGGACGCTGTTCTTTGAGGACGGCGTCCGTTTTTTCATGCGCCTGCCTCAATGCGGATAAAGCGCGCCCAGAATGCGGGGGCCGGCTGCGCGCGTAACGGCGGGCAGGTTGCCGGGAAGGCGGTCGAGAAAGCGCGCGGCAAGCCAGGCAAAGGCGGCGGCCTCCACTTCCATGGGCG
>CABUOH010000063.1 GCA_902493085.1 uncultured Sutterella sp.
TTCTTTGAGGGCTTCAACTATTCACCGATGCTTACGCTCGACATGCCGGGCACCCACGCGGGCAGCGTCTGCGCAATCGCGCTCGTCGTCTTCCCCGTGTTGCTTTATCCGCTCTCCCCCCTGCTTAATCTCGCCGCACGCCTGCTGCAGTACGATGCAGACCTTCACGCTGCGCGCATTGCCGGGCTCGACACCATGATCAGCGCTCTGGTGAAGCTCCACAAGGACACGACCACCTCGCTCTCGCCCTCTCTCATATACTCGCTCTTTCACTACAAGCGTCCGCACCCGGGCATGCGCGTAGCCAACTTGCAGCGTCTCAAGCGTCTCTCAGCGCCTGGCGGCCGGCTTGAGCACCTGTTCCCGAAGTCATCCAAGCCCGCAGCGTCCCTCCCGGACGAAGCACGCTAACCAGCCTCTTCATCAACCTTTACCGCGGATGCCCTCCGCTCCCGACTCATGGCCAAACAACCATCCCGCAAGTCCCGTCAGAAAGCCGAAGCCGTCCACCCGCTCATCACCGGCCGCGTCACCGCCGGCCACGGCCGCCACTACTTCGTGACGACGGACGACGGTACGGTGCTTGAAGCGCATCGGCGCGGCAAAAAGGGAGACGTCGTCGTGGGCGACATCGTCGAGTGCACGGAACCCGTTTCCGGCGTCTCCGCCATCGAGTCGATCTGCGAACGCCGCAATCTGCTCTACCGCTCGGATGAATGGCGCATCAAGTCGCTTGCCGCCAACATCGATCTCGTCTGCATCGTCTTCGCCTCCCGCCCGACCTTCAATCCCTGGTTCATATGGAAGGCGCTTCTCGCCGCTCATCAGGCCGGCATTCCCGCACTCGTCGTGCGCAACAAGGCCGAGCTCGCCGAAGGCGCCCAAGAGGCCGAAGCCGCCGTGAAGCTTCTCGAAGCCATCGGTCACGACGTTGTCACGGTCTCCGCCGCGGGCGAACCTGAAGCAACGCGTACACGCCTCATCGAAAGACTTGAAGGCCGCGCCTCGCTCCTTGTGGGTCAGTCCGGCATGGGAAAGTCCACCATCCTCAACCTTCTCGTACCCCACGCCCAGGCCGCCACGCGCGAATTCTCCATCGCTCTCAATCTCGGCAAGCAGACGACCACCGCCGCCCGCTGGTATGACGCCAAGGACGACGACTGGCAGGGGAGCGTCATCGATACGCCGGGCTTTCAAGAATTCGGCCTGGCACACCTCTCCCTCAACGACATCCTGCGTGCGATGCCCGACATCGCCGCTCACGTCGCAGAATGCCGCTTCTTCAACTGCCGGCATCTTGAAGAGCCCGGCTGCGGCGTGAAGGCCGCGGTCGAGGCGGGCAAGATCGACGAAGCGCGCTACGCCTTCTATCGGTCTCTGGCCGTGCATGCCGACACGCTCCCCTTATAATCCAAGCGTTTCTTCCAAAATCGACTCCCTGAGCATCGTTTTCCAAAGGTTTAACCGTCATGGCCGAGGTCATCCCCATTGCTTCAAATCCCGCTCCCGTACGAAGCCTGCCAATCCCGCAGACCGGTTCCGTGCGGCGCGCAGGCAACCATTGGAGCGACACCCGCGGGCGACCTCTGAGGGATCTGCGCATTTCGGTCACGGACCACTGCAACTTCCGCTGCCGTTACTGCATGCCCAAGGAAAAGTTCAGCAATCCTCACGCCTTCCTCGCTCACACCGAGCTCCTCACCTTTGAGGAAATTCTGCGCATTGCGCGCATCGTGGTCGCCAACGGCGTCGAGAAGCTGCGTCTCACGGGCGGAGAGCCTCTGCTTCGCAAAGGACTCGAAGACCTCGTCTCGGATCTTCGCCGGCTCAAGACTCCCGACGGACGGGAGATCGACATCGCGCTCACCACCAACGCGTCTATTCTCCACAAAAAGGCGCGCGCGCTGCGCGAAGCCGGACTCGACCGCGTCACGATCAGCCTTGACGCCATTGATGAAGGCATTTTTCAAGGCTTCAACGATGTGGGGTTCCCGGCCGCCAAGGTGCTTGACAACATCCGACATGCCGCCGATCTCGGCTTTTGCATCAAGGTCAACACCGTCGTCAAGCGCGGCGTCAATGAATCCGAGATCGTCCGCATCTGCGAACACTTTCGCCACACCGGGATCATCCCGCGCTTCATCGAGTACATGGACGTGGGCACCTCCAACGGTTGGCGCATGACCGACGTCGTGCCCTCGGCCGAAGTGGTCGACATGATCCGTGCCAAATGGCCGGTCGAACCCATCGGTGCCAACTATCCCGGCGAAACGGCCGCGCGTTGGCGCTATCTAGACGGCGCAGGCGAATTCGGATGCATCTCTTCCGTCACGCAGGCCTTCTGCGGAGAATGCTCCCGCGCGCGGCTCAGCATGGACGGGCGCCTTTACCTCTGCCTCTTCGCGACCGAAGGCTACGACATCCGCACGATGCTTCGCGGCGGTGCCACAGACTTCGAGATCGAGCAGGCGCTCGGCCGCATCTGGTCCGCCAGAGGCGATCATTACTCCGAGCTTCGCTCGCTCGGCCTTGCACCTGAGCGCGCCAAGATCGAAATGAGCTACATAGGCGGGTAGTATTTCCTAAGCACCATGCCTTAGTCCGGCGCGTTTTCCGCCCGTCGATGGGACAGAAGGCGTTCGCGTCCGTATACTTGAATACCCGAACACAAGTCTTCGGTCATCCGAGACCCTGGCTGCGCTTTTTTTTGCGCCCGTTTTTTCTCGTCCACGCCCGGTCCCAGACTCGATGACGCCCCGCCGTGCATCCCCGCACGACGCACAATCAATACAAGAAAGAGTCCCCTTATGTTCAGCAACCCCACAGCGATCACCTTTGTCGGCTACCTGCTCGTCATGGTGTGCGTCGGCTTCTACGCCTACTATCACACCCGCAGCTACGGCGACTACATCCTGGGCGGCCGAAGCCTCGGCGGCTTCGTGACGGCTCTCTCCGTCGGCGCCTCCGACATGTCCGGCTGGCTTCTCATGGGCCTGCCCGGCGCCGTCTACCTTGCCGGCATTTCCCAGTCCTGGATCGGCATCGGCCTCGTGCTCGGCTCCTACGTCAACTGGTGCGTCGTCGCAAGCCGCCTTCGCGTCTATACGGAGAAGACGCACAACGCGCTGACTCTGCCCGACTACTTCTCGCACCGCTTTGAGGACAAGCAGAATCTGCTTCGCATCATCTCCGCCGTCGTCATTCTCCTCTTCTTCACGATCTACTGCGCCTCGGGCGTGGTCGCGGGCGCCCGCCTTTTTGAAAACACCTTCAACATGTCCTACGAGACGGCGCTCATTCTCGGTGCCGCCGCCACGATCTGCTACGTCTTCGTGGGAGGCTTTCTCGCCGTTTCCTGGACCGACACGATTCAGGCCACGCTCATGTGTTTGGCCCTGATCGTGACGCCGATAGCCGTCATGTATGACCTCGGCGGCTTCACCGCCGCCACCGAACGCGTCGCGAGCGTAGACCTCAAGATGCTCAACATCCTCGAAGGACACACCTTCGTGGGCATCGTGAGCCTTCTCGCCTGGGGCTTGGGCTACTTCGGACAGCCCCACATTCTCGTGCGCTTCATGGCCACCCGCTCCATCAAGGTGATTCCCAATGCGCGCCGCGTCGCGACGCTCTGGATGACCTTCTGCCTGTCGGGCGCCGTCGCCGTCGGCTTTTTCGGAGCCGCCTACTTCGCCGAGCACCGCGACGTCGCCTCGCTCGTCGAACAGAACCACGAGCGCGTCTTCATCGTGCTCTCGAGCCTCCTCTTCAATCCCTGGATCGCCGGCATCCTGATGTCCGCCATTCTCGCGGCCGTCATGTCCACGCTCTCCTGCCAGCTGCTAGTCTGTTCCTCGACGCTCACAGAAGATTTCTACCGCACCTTCATCCGCCGCAACGCCTCCCAACGCGAGCTCGTCTGGTTTGGCCGCAGCATGGTGCTGCTCGTCTCCGTCGTTGCCGTCTGGCTCGCCCGCGACCCCAACAGCCTCGTCCTTTCGCTCGTGTCTTATGCATGGGCGGGCTTCGGCGCCGCCTTCGGCCCGGTCATCATCATGTCGCTCTGGTGGCGCCGCATGACCAGAAACGGCGCGCTCGCCGGCATGATCACGGGCGCCGCCACGGTGCTCGTCTGGAATCACTATGCCTGGCTCGGGCTTTACGAAATCCTGCCCGGCTTCGTCTTCGGCCTCATCGCCATCGTCGTTGCGAGCCTTCTCGACAAGGCCCCCTCCAAGAGCATTGCCAAGACCTTCGACGAAGTTCAGACCGCCGTGCGTCATCCCGCATCCTGATCCCGACACGCATGCCGTTGTTTCAAGAGGAGCCCGTTGCGGCTCCTCTTTTGCATCCTGGCATCTCCTCGGCACGTTCGTGCATCGCCGTCCAAGTCAAACAAATCCGCTAGAATCTCTGATCACGGATCCAACCGATCCCTTTCCGACCTGAGGCGAGGCCGCTCCGGCCGCCTGACATTCATACATGGCACGTTCATCACATCTTGCGGCCCAGCGCCGCGAACTCACCTTCATCCTCAACCGTCTGACGGCCTACACGACGCTCGCCGACCGGGAAGTTCTTGAGCTTCGCCTTCGCAGGCTTCTCGACAACGCGCTCTCCGACGACTTCTACGCCATGGCCGACGACGTGTTCGAGAAGATTCGCCTCCAGCACCCTGCCGTGGCAGAAGAGGCCCGAGGCGTCTTTTTCGGCATGCTCTCCGAGGTGAAGTACGAATACCGCACCGAAACCGAACACACGTCGATGCTGACGGTCGGCCTCATGATGAGCACCGTCTTCCAGTCCGAGCCGCCCGTAAGCCTCATCTCGCAGGAAACAGCCGACGCCGTCGCCTCATTGCTCAAGAAGCACTACATCAACCCGAAGGCCAAGGTCACGGTCTTTCATGAAATGCTTCGCAGCAATCAAGGCCCCGCCAACAACACCGAACTTGGCGGACGCCTCACGCGGGAAATGGCCCGATGCGCCGGCACGCTCTACACGGGACGCCACCTCGACGTGCCCGAATGCGCGGACGACCCCATCATCTCGCTCGAATCCGAGCGAGGCTACGGCCTCTACCTGCGCCACATCGTCGTCACCGTGACCGTCCCCGCCGGCGAACTCGCCGTCGTGCATCCCTACCGCTGGTGGGATACCTCGCTCAATCCCAATCTCAGTGGTTCCGGGCTCTTCGATCCCAATCAAATTCTTCAGAATCCGTTTGCGCTCGAAATGACCGAGGCGCTCGCCCCCAATGCCTCGACCTACCACACCATCGTCACGGAGCCCTTCCCCATCATCAGAGGCCTCGACTTCCTCGAACAAGTGATGTCGCCCTTCCGCGTCTCCCCGCTCGTCATGAACGCCATTCATACGAGCGGCTCCACGGCAGCTGAGCTCTGCGCCTCCATCGCCTTCTTTTGCTCGCGCCCCGATGCCGCCAAGATCTACGCAAACGAGATCCGCATTGCGATCGCACTCAAGACCGACCGCAATGCCCCCTTCTCGGGAGACTGCATCTCCATGCAGGACAACGGCTTCGACATGCAGTCAATCGCCTCAAATCTCGAACGCTTTCTCAACATGCTCGGCATCTCCGACGTGGTCTTTCACGAAGAACCCCGCTACTTTGAGACTGAGGATGAGGGCGGGCGCATCTACGTGAATGCGAACGGCATATCCACGCCGCTCGGCGTTCACGGCACGCCGAGCCTGCCGCCGCACTTCCTTAATTAGGGCTTGATCTTTCGATCAATTCCAGGGGGCGCTTTGCCTCGCCCTCCCTTAGGAAGCAGGCACGACAAAACCGCCGTCACCGCCAACCATGCAAATACGGTGCAAAGCGCCGTCCCTGCGCTTGAATGTCTTCAAACGATCCTACGAACGGCGAAAACACCAAGAGGCTGGAATACGAGAAAAGTGCCACCGTACTCACGCCCTTTGCCAGGGAGACGCCGGGCACGCGTCCTGCAAGACTGAAGAGTATTGGCGAGAGCGGTGAAATGCGCCTGCAAGCAGGAAACCCACTACGTAGACTGGTTTCACAGCTTTTGCGAATACCGGTAACGCGCGGGACTCTCCCGCATTCTCCCTGCCGGCATGATTCTGTCTTCCGAGTCTCTCCTTCGCGGCGAAGAGCGCCCCGTCGCCTTCTTCACCGAAGGTGACGCCAGTCCCGACATTCTTGAACTCGCTCCCGGCCGTTGCGTCCTTTGGTACTTCACGGGCACCGAAACAGACTTCTTCTCCAGTCTGAAGACCCTCGGGGAATCCCTTCGCGAGCGCGATCTTTGTCCGCAAAGCCCAGCGCTTCTCTTTGACAGCGCCTCCTATCTCAAGCAACCCATGGATCACATGGCCGCAAAGATCGTTTTGCGAGTGAGATAACTGCTCCCCGTCCGATTTGAATCCAAATCGGGCGAGGCTTCCCCAGTGGGAATTGGCTGAATCCGAATGCGCAAAGGCGCTCCGCCGCTACCGGCGGAGCGCCCCTAAAGCTTAAGGAATCCAATCCTTCGAGTTACTGAACAGCCTTCTCTACGTCGAACGTGAATGTGCCATTCTTGGCGCCCACGCGAATCGTGTCGCCCGGCCCCGCC
>CABUOH010000064.1 GCA_902493085.1 uncultured Sutterella sp.
TACCCGCCCGAGGTTCGGCGTAAAATTTTATGGAACTAGATTTGCAAAATTTGGGGTTTAGGGCAACATTGCCTGCCAATTCCGTTCGCAGACGATCGCCGAAAATCTCGGAAAGCCGATGGGCGATGGATGTGGTGAAGGGGGTGTCTATTGGGGTGCCTATTGGGATGCCAGAAGGGGTGGCTTGTATTCGCTCATCCTCGAACGCTCAAAGGTCGATGCAGTCGCTGTGTCGGCCTTTTTTGTTCCCGCGGCCAAAAGCAGAGGCCGGCGCAAGGAATGACGCCGGCCTCGTCTAATGCGAAGTTAGAGGTGCTGCCGGAAGAACTGCGCGAGCGCTGCGAGCTCATCCCGGCAGATCTCATGATCCATGTCGAACGGCAACCAGTGGAAGGCCGGATTGAGTTCCTGAATGACCTGAGCGCTTCGTTTGGCGGTCATGGGCGAGATGACGGAGTCAAAGAGGCCGTGGGCCATGAAGACGGGCGTCTTGCGGCCGGCGGGCGTGATTTCCGAAAAGAGCGATCCGGCGAGCGGCAGGTAGCCCGAGAGAGCCACGATGCCGGCAACGGGGTCTTCCTCGCGAAGACCGGCATAAAGCGCAGTCGCGGCGCCTTGAGAGAAACCGCCGAGAAAGATGCGGCTGCGGGGAATGCCCGCCTTTTCGATGTCCTTGATGAGAAGGCTGACGCGTGCAGCTGTTTCACGGATGCCGGCACGGTCTTCATTGTCGTCGATCTTGTCCGAGCGCACGTCGTACCAAGCGCGAAGCGGGTAGCCTGGGTGGGCGGAGATTTCGCGCACGGGGGCGTTGGGCAGGATGAAGCGGCAGACAGGACCGCCGAAATCGAGTATCTCATCCGGGAACGGCGCGAAGTCGTTGTTGTCGACGCCCATGCCGTGTAGCCAGATGACGGCGGCTTCGGGGGCGCTCTGCGCACGCCGCGGGGATACCATCAGAATGTCCTTCGGGTCGAAGGGCGCAACGGCGGGCTCCTTGGCTTTGGCGGGCTGAGCGGGCTTGACTGCATCGGCGGGCTTTTCCGCTTCAGGCTTGGGCCGCTGGGCGCTCTTGGGGCGGAAGGCCTTGACGACTTCGTCCCTAGTCTCGACATACGGGCCGCCGATCAGGTCGATGCAGTAGGGCACGGCCGCAAAGATGCCGTTGACAACGGACTTTCCGTCCTTGTCCTTGAGGCCTTCGAGCGTTTCCGCAATGGCCTTGGGCTGACCGGGAAGATTGATGATGAGCGCTGCGTGATCGGGCGTCTCGCGAAGAACGGCCGTCTGTCTGGAAAGAATGGCGGTCGGGACGAAGTGGCCGGAAATCGCGCGCATCTGCTCGCCAAAACCGGGCATCTCCCGCGTGCCCACGGCCAGCGTGGCCTCGGGCGTCACGTCGCGGCGCGAGGGACCCGTGCCGCCCGTCGTGAGAACGAGGTCGCATCCGATGATGTCGACGAGCTCGCGAAGCGTCTTCTCGATCTCAAAGCGTTCGTCCGGGATGAGGCGCTTGTGGACGGCCAGGGGATTGACGATGGCCTTCCAGCACCAGGCTTCCAACTCGGGAATGCCGCGGTCGTCATAGACGCCCTTGCTGGCGCGGTCGGATACGGACACAAGGCCCAGAATCAGTTCGTTTTCACTTTTGCGGGGCGGCTTCATAAGCGTTTGTCAATGTCGGTTTAATCGTCGTTCTCTTCGTCTTCGGCAAAGAGACTGATCGGCTCTTCGAGCAGATCATGAAGGTAGCGGTAGAGTTCGCGGGCGCTCTTGGGGGGCTTCTGGGCTTCCCGCTCCTTGCGGGCTGCGCGCACGAGCGTGCGAAGGCGCGGAATGTCGGCTTCGGGATGCTCCCCGATGAACTTGGTGAGCGCTTCATCGCCGGCGATCATCTGGTCGCGCAGCGTTTCGCAGCGGTGCAAAAGCGCGACGGCGGCGCGGGATTCGCCCGTGACGCGGTCAATCGCTTCACGAACGGCGACGGGATCCATGTTGCGCATCTTCTTGCCGATGAGCTGGAGCTGGCGGCGCTGTGCGCCAAAACTTCTCATGCGACGGAATTCGAGGATTTCCACGAGCACTTCCTCGGGCAGACCGATGCGCTTGAGCTGTTCGTCGCCGAGCTTCGTCATCTCGCGGCCAAGATCCTGAAGCGCATTCTGTTCGCGCTTGAGCTGGGATTTGGAGGGACCGCGGTAGCCGTTTTCGTCAACGTCGTCTTCGTAGTTTTGTTCCTGGCGCATGGCAGAACTCTTGCGTTAAAAAAGTCATTAAAACCCTTATGATAGCGGGATCGCGGGCCGAGCGTTTGCATCGTCTTGATGAGGCCGTTTTGTTGTCCGCAGATGTTGTCCGCAGATGGATCTGAGGCGCATGAAGGAGATTGATGATGTTCGAGGTTGGTGAAACGCGCACGCAGGAGCTTGCCCGATGGACGGTCGAGCGCTCGAAGGCGCTCGGTGCGGATTGCGCAAGCGCCGAGGTGAGCTACGACAAGGGCCTGAGCGTGACGGTTCGCATGGGCGAAGTGGATGCCGTCGAGCATACCGAGGAGCGCGTGCTGACGCTGAGCGTCTGGATCGGCAGGCGAAAGGGCTGCGCGAGCACGTCGGACTTTTCCGAGCGGTCGATCGAGGCGGCCGTTCGTGCCGCCGTCGACATCGCCCGAGTCGCCGCGGAAGATCCGGCGGCAGGCTTGCCCGATGTGCGGGACCTGCAGACGAACATGCGTGATTTGTCGCTCCGCCATCCGTTTGCCGGCGGCGTGGAAGAGGCCTTGCGGCTGGCGTCCGCCGTCGAAGAGGCCGCCTTTGAGGCGGACGAGCGCATCGTCAATTCGGACGGTACGAATTTTTCAACGTCTTCGGGCGAATTCACGCTTGCCAACTCATTGGGCTTTTGCGCGGGCTACGGCTATTCGCGGCACGACTTGGACGCCGCGCCCATTGCCGAGGACGAGGCCGGCATGCAGCGCGACGGGTGGTGGACGCAGGGCAGGGCCGTGGAGGATCTGCTCGATCCGGTTTCGCTCGGACGCGCCGCGGCCGAGCGCACGGTGGCACGCCTTGGCGCGAGGCCGATCTCAAGCAGGCGGGCGCGCGTTCTCTTTGATGCGCCGGTGGCGACGGGGCTTCTCGACATTCTTGAGGAGCTTCTGAGCGGACGCGCCTGGTACAGGCATGCAAGCTGTCTGGAAGGGAGGCTGGGCGAACGCATTCTTCCCGCACACGTCTGCGTGGAGGAGAATCCCTATCTCGTCAAGGCGCTCGGCTCGGGCGTCTTTGACGACGAGGGGTGTGCCGGCTCCAGGCGCATGATCGTGTCGGACGGCAGGCTTGAAGGCCTTTTCCTTTCGAGCTACACGGCGAGAAGACTCGGCATGCGGACGACGGGCAACTTGGGCGGCGCCTACAATCTGAGGCTTTCGAGCAGTGAAACGCGTCCTGAAGATACGCGCGAGGCAATGCTCGAGCGGCTCGGGACGGGCCTTCTCGTGACTGAACTGATCGGGCAGGGGCTCAACGCGGTCTCGGGCGACTATTCGAGAGGTGCTTCCGGCTTTTGGGTTCAAAACGGCCGCATCGTGGCCCCCGTCGAGGGCGTGACCATCGCCTCAAACATTCTCACGATGATGAAAACGCTGGAGGCGGTCGGCGCAGACGAGTATGACAGCGGCGTTCGTCGTTCGGGGAGCCTGTTGATTCCGGATCTGATGATCGCGGGCGAGTAGGCGTCTTGGAGAGTTTGGACGACGAGTTGCGCCGGGCGCAGGTTTCGGAAGACAGACGTCGGCAAAGCGGGTAGAATGCCGCTTTTCTCAAATTCCCACTGGCCTGTCAAGCCATGCAAGAACAGCACTTATCCGATTTCGATTTCGAGCTCCCGCCGGAGCTCATCGCCCAATATCCCCTTGAAAACCGCACGGCTTCGCGTCTGTTGCACGTCACGAAGGACGTGATCGAGGACGGCACCTTCACGGACATCGAGGGCTTCCTTCGCGAAGGCGACCTGCTTGTCGCCAACAACACCAAGGTCATCAAGGCGCGCCTTCTGGGCCGCAAGGCCACGGGCGGCAGCGTCGAGGCGCTCATCGAGCGCGTCACGGGCGAACGCACCGCCATTTCAATGGTTCGAGCGAGCAAGTCTCCTAAGCCCGGCACCGTCCTTTACTTCGAGGGGGACGGCCGCGAGGAGCCCGTCATGGTGACGGGCCGTCAGGGCCAGTTCTTCGAACTCGAGTTTGAACGTCCCGTTCTCGACGTTCTCGAGGCCTTCGGCCGGGTTCCGCTTCCTCCCTACATCACGCATGCCGCTCAGAAGTCCGACGAAAGCCGCTATCAGACGGTGTATGCCCGTCATCCCGGTGCGGTGGCCGCACCGACGGCGGGGCTTCATTTCACGCAGGATCTGCTCGGCCGCCTTGCCGTCAAGGGCGTGGACGTCGAGTACGTCACGCTTCACGTGGGTGCGGGCACCTTTCAGCCCGTGCGCGTCGAAAATCTCTCCGAGCACCACATGCATTCGGAGTGGTTCAACATGCCCGATGACGTTGCCGCACGCATCAACGGCGCAAAGGCCGAAGGCCGGCGCGTGATCGCCGTCGGAACGACGTCGCTTCGCACGATCGAGAGTGCCGCCGATGCCGTCGGACATGTCGCGGCGGGCGCGCGCGACACTTCGCTCTTCATCATGCCCGGCTATCGATTCCGCATCATTGACGCGCTCATCACGAACTTCCATCTCCCGAAGTCGACGCTCGTCATGCTGGTCTCCGCGCTGGTCGGACGCGAGCGCATTTTGGAGGCCTATCGTCATGCCGTTGAGGAGAAGTACCGTTTCTTCAGCTACGGCGACGCATGCTTCATCGAAAACGCCCATCTTGCCGGCTGAGCCGCAGGCGGAACTGTATACAAGAGAAGGACGCAAAAGAAACATGGCTTTTGATTTCAAGGTCAAGGCAACGTGCGGCAGAGCCCGCCGCGGCGAACTGACGCTCAATCACGGCGTCGTGCAGACGCCGATCTTCATGCCGGTCGGCACCTACGGCTCCGTGAAGGCGATGGCGCCCTACGAGCTCAAGGAGATCGGTTCCCAGATCATTCTCGGCAACACCTTTCACCTGTGGCTCCGTCCCGGACTCGAGGTGATCGGCGCCCACAACGGCCTGCACGACTTCATGCAGTGGGACAAGCCCATTCTTACCGATTCGGGCGGCTTCCAAGTCTTCAGTCTCGGCGAGCTGAGGAAGATCACCGAGGAAGGCGTGAAGTTCAGCAATCCGATCAACGGCGACAAGCTCTTCCTTTCGCCCGAAGTGTCGATGAAGATCCAGCGCGTGCTCAATTCCGACGTGGTGATGGTGCTCGACGAATGCACGCCCTACAAGATCGGAGACCGTCCGGCCACCGAGCTTGAGGCGGCCAAGTCGATGCGCATGAGCCTTCGCTGGGCGAAGCGCTCGCGCGACGAGTTCGACCGGCTTGAGAATCCGAACGCGCTCTTCGGCATCGTGCAGGGCGGCATGTTCGAGCATTTGAGGGAAGAGTCGCTCGAAGGCCTCAAGGACATCGGCTTTCACGGCTATGCCGTGGGCGGGCTTTCGGTCGGCGAGCCGAAGGAGGACATGCTCCGCATCATGGATCACATCGTGCACAAGCTCCCAGAGGATCGTCCGCGCTATCTGATGGGCGTCGGCACGCCCGAGGATCTCGTGGCGGGCGTCTCCCAGGGCATCGACATGTTCGACTGCGTGATGCCCACGCGCAATGCGCGAAACGGTTGGCTCTTCACGCGCTTTGGCGACGTGAAGCTCAAGAACAGCCGCTACCGCAACGACATGAAGCCGCTCGATCCGAGCTGCAATTGCTACACGTGCCGAAACTTCACGCGCGCCTATCTGCATCACCTTCACAAGGTGGGCGAGATTCTGGGGGCGCGGCTCAATACGATCCACAATCTCTCCTTCTATCTGCAGATCATGCAGGAGATGCGCGACGCGCTCGAGGCCGGCACGTTCGAGGCTTGGAAGAAGCAGTTTGCGGAAGATCGCGCCCGCGGGGTGTCGTAAATCCTCACGAGTTTTGTCAGTCTGACGTAAGGCAAGATCTTTATAATGTCTCAACTCTCCTTCGGTCGGATCCGGTTCGCCCGAAGGAAGCGATTTCATACATTCTTGAATCATTGGAGTTCAAATGTTTTTTGTTAGTGATGCCATGGCTGCCGGCGAGGCCGCCGCTCAGGCAGGCGGCATGGAAGGCTTCCTCATGCAGGTCGTTCCGCTCGTCGTCATCTTTGCGGTGTTCTGGTTCTTCCTGATCCGTCCGCAGCAGAAGCGCCAGAAGGAACACATGAAGATGTGCGAAGGCCTGACGCGCGGCGACGAGGTGACGACGCTCGGCGGCATCTCCGGCCGCATTGATTCCGTTGACGAGCAGACGATCGGTCTTCAGGTGGCCTCCGTCGACGGCAAGCCCGTCGTGATCCGCATGCAGCGCACGTCCGTCAGCGTCGTCCTTCCCAAGGG
>CABUOH010000065.1 GCA_902493085.1 uncultured Sutterella sp.
ACTACCGCCGGCGCATCCGCGGCGTTCAGACTTGATGTGAGTCCCGTACCGCGCAGACTCATCCGACCGGGTGCCGCGACGGGATCGGCGGCGTCCGGCAGTCGCCGGGATCAAGTTTCGCTCGGCTCCCTTCAATTGGCGTAGCGGACATTTTCCAAATCCTGCAGAGGCTGGCTCAATGCCTTATAGATGACGTTCGGACCGGCCGTCACATCTTCGAGCTTGAACCCTTCTTCTGAGGAAGAGGTTGCGTAAAAATTCAGCCGCGCGTTGAGCCCATGCTTGTATGCATGGACTTCCACCGCCCGAATGAAGTAGGGGCTGTGCGAGGCCGCAAGGATGTGCAGGCCGTAATCCTTTTGCAATAGGACCAGGCATTCGGCCAGAACCAATTGCCAAGCCGGATGCAGATGAATCTCGGGTTCGTCCAGGATGATCGTGCCGTTTTCGCGGATCGATCGGTTGGACAGAAGCCGATGCAGGATCAGCAGGGTTTGAAGGCCGGCGGAAATGTTGCGTGAATGCACAAGTTCCGACGATGCTCTTTCCTTGTACCGAAAGCTTTGTCCGGCTTGGTCGAATACAAGCTCGCCTTGGCACGCCCGGTCGAGAGACGTGAAAACGTTTTTGAGCTTTTCCTTTGCCACCATCCCTTCGAGCAGGTTGTGAACGGGCGCTCTTGTCAACAAGTCGAGCAAATGCGAGCGATGGTCTGTCGGGGCGTCGGAGGGAAAGCGCGGGCTCAGGTTCAGAACGAACGGATCATCGATGTAGACAGCCTGATTCGTCAACAAAAACGGCTGGTCCACGCGGGTCTTTTCGAGATCTCGATGGAAGTCGACGGCAAGCGTTTTGTCCTTGATTTGAAGGCGTATCGAGGACCCGTCCGGACATCCGATTCGCCCGACCTGCTCGGAAAACTCTTCTGAAAACTGACGGTGTATCCTGGCCTTGAGCAGGTCTTCATCCGTGACCCGCTGAACCGACTGGAGCTTTTGCTTCAGGTCGTCAAGGGCAGCCTGAGGAAGGTTGGGAAAATTCCGGTGAAACGCCGCCTCGAGTTCCGTCCAATCGCCGCTGGCTTGGCGTGCGGCCTGCACCATCTCGCTCATTCTGTCGATTTGAGCGTGAGCCTCGCTGAAAAAGCGATTGTTGCCCAGGACGGCTTCTCGCAATGCCGCTCGGACTGCATGCCTTCGCGTTCGGTCGTAGAAGTCATCGTCAACGCAAAAGCCGTTGAGCATCGCGAAAAGGGCTTTCCCAATTGTGCTTTTCCCCGTCGAATTCGGGCCGGCGATGAGGGTGATTCCCTTGATTTGAATGGAGGCGTCGGCAAGTTTGCCGACGTTTTGCAGGCGGAGCTTCATGACAAACCTTGACGACGACGATTTTCCATTCTAGCCCGGCGCGGCTTGGGGCGTCGTGCTGCGGGGCGAGCGCTTGAAACGAGCCGCGCTCAGCCCTCGCGCATGGGTTGCCCGCGGCGGCAGGCCGCCGGAAACTGACATTTCGTTTATTTGATAACCGCCTGCAAAACGCGGCAGTTCGTCAGAATAAAGCGCCGGCGGTGGACGAGCCACGCTTCCGGCGCTCGACAAGGTTGGCCGCCATCATGGCAGGCAGCCGTTCTCCTTGAGCCAGCTGCGGACGCGGTTGTCCTGAGGGCGCACGCTTCCGTAGACGGTGAGGTGCGTGCCGAGGTTTTTGCCTGCAAGAAGCGTCTCGAAGTCCTTCCGCGTTTCCATGAGGCCTCCGCCTCCGTGCGTGTTGGCGGTGAGGATCTGTTTGCCTGAAAGGTCGACTGACTTGATCCAAGTCTGCAGCGGCATGGCGACGTGGTGCCACCAGGTCGGCGTGGCGAGCACGATGACGTCATAGAGGGCGAGGTTGACGGCGAACGGCTTGATGGGACGGATGATGCCGCGCTCGAGTTCGTCCTTCACCACCTCGGTGGCCGAGCCGTAGCTGTCGGGATAGGGTTCGATTGTTTCTACGCGGTAAAGGTCGGCGCCCGTCATGGCTCGGACGGCCTCGGCGAGGCTTTGCGTGTTGCCTGACTTCGTGAAATAGACGACCGCAATGCGTCGGGTATTGGCAGAGGCTGCTTCGGCTGATTGCAAGATTTGAGGAACCGGGACTGCGCCGCAGCCGAGTGCTGCGACGGCAAGGGCGGCCGAAGTGAAAAGACGGCGCTTTTGCATGAGAATTCTCCGAGGGGCTAGGGTACGGCGGACTATGGTCAACCGCTGAATTCATGGTACCAAGGTGCCTGATTTCGGACGATGCCCGGAGGTCTCAAGTTCGTGCCGAATGCTCTCAATCTGCGCCTGCTTTTTCGAGGTGCATGACCGAAAGGAAATGACATCAGACCGATTTGGACGTGAAGGCTGCGCAAACCCTTGTCACGCGCGGGTTTGAGCTCATTTTTGAGTTTCATCTCATAGGGGCGCGCACGAGCGTGTGGTGCCTTTTTACATCGCGCTCACGCTCGGACCGCTTGTTGCCGGACCCCGGATCGATTTAGACGCGAAAGTTGCGCAAACCCTTGTCACGCGCGGGTTTGAGCTCGTTTTTGAGTTTCATCTCATAGGGGCGCACGTGAGCGGGTGGTGCCTTTTTACACGGCGCCCGGCGCTCGAATCGCTTGTTGCCGGACACCAGATCGATTTAGACGTGAAGGCTGCGCAAATCCTTGCTCCGCATGGGTTTGAGCTCGGTTTTGATTTTTATCTCCTAGGGGCGCACGTGAGTGGGTGGTGCCTTTTTCCGCCGTTCCCGGCGCTCGGGCCGCTTGTTGCTGGACACCGGATCAATTTGGACGCGAATGCTGCGCAAACCCTTGCTCTGCACGGGTTTGAGCTCATTTTTGAGTTTTATCTCATAGGGGCGCGCTTGAGAGGGTGGTGCCTTTTTACGCCGCGCCCGACGCGTTCGGATCACCTGCCATCGTGCGCAGACTTCATGGCTACGCCTGAAGTCTTCTATCAAGAATGTCGCGCCTGGGTGCCTCTCCGAACAAGCGCTTGTATTCGCGGGAGAACTGCGAAGGGCTTTCGTAGCCCACCTTTCGGGCGGCAGCTTCGACGGTGAGGCTTTCAGCGAGCATCAGACGCTTTGCCTCGAGAAGACGAAGGTGCTTTTGATACTGAACCGGCGAAAGAGACGTAACGGCACGGAACTGTCGGTGAAAGGTCGACGGAGCCATGGCCGCGCGCTCGGCGAGCGTGGCGACGTCGACGGGCTCCGCGTAGTGGTCGCGAAGCCACCGAACGGCCTTGAGGATGCGTGCGTTGGGTGCGGCGTCCGAGCAGATGTCGGCAAGGAGGCGTCCTTCAGGACCGTCCAGAAGGAGGAAATGGATCTCCTTGAAGATCAAGGGGCCGAGCACCGCCGCACGGCGCGGATTCTTCATGAGTGCCAGATAGCGGCAAAGCGCGTCGAGAAGTTCTTCAGAAACAGTCGTCACGACGGCGGTTTCGTGACTGTCTCTGAGATCGGCGCATCGGCGTAGTTCCGGTGTCTCGGCGAGCAGTTCCGCGACAAGCGCCCGGTCAAGATGTATGGAAAGTGAGAGAAAGGGCGCCTCCGGCGAAGCTTTCTGAATCTGGAAGGAGCCGGGGAGATCGAGCGTCACGAGGGCGGCTTCGCCGGCGCCGTAGGAGAAGGACTTCCCGCCGATCATGCTCAGCTTTTTGCCGCTCATCACCAGGGCGAACATGGGATCGTAGAAGCACTGTCGGCTCTCTTGCGGCGCGTTGCAGCGGGTGAGAGCCAAGCCCGGCAGAGGGTTTTCAATGCGTCCTTCCTCAGGCATGGCTTCCAGCGTGAGTTGTCGAAGTTGTTCGAGCGTCTGCATGATGTCGTTCTCAAGTTTGATATGGTAAAGGTACGATACCTCACCCGTCGTTCGGAGGGTGTGTCAGAGGGTATAAGTTGCCTGATTCTCTCAAATTGGTCCGGCGGACACTTCGCCACGATGGCGGGCTTTTCAGGCCTATTGAGGTTCTGGAATGGGCCTGAACTGTGACTGCTGGGGCAGAATCCGATTTTTCGTAAAGTATACTGGCGAAAATTTGACGTTTTTCGCCAGTATACTTGCCGAAACTTGTCACCTGTCTTGGAGAGAACGAGAACGGCCCGCAGAGGTTTTTTGCCTATTTCTTGCCTATTCCTGCCTGTGGCTGATAGGGCGACGAGAGGCGCAACCGGCGGTTTCGATTTCCTGAACCCCTTTGTCGGGACGTTAGTTTTTTTCGAGATTTCGGAGCTTTTCGACGGGGATGGACGGGGAAGCACCTGTTTGTCGGCAAAAGTGAGTCGACTAAGGCCGTTTGCCTAGGCATTTCTGCTCAGATGCCGTGACGTTGGGCATGACGAGGCGATTTTCCTGCGGGGGATGTGCCCGGAGGGCTTGTCCCAAGGCGTCCGCGTGACATAATGATTGAAAGTCAGGCGAATCGATGCCCGATCATGGATGCCTGATCAGAAACCTTGAAACGAATTCAAACGCATACAGCCGGAGCACAAAAAGTGTATCTCTCCTCCCTTCGCCGCCATCACCACCATACGTAAGACATCCCTCGGGCGCGTTAACGCTGTCGGGAGGATGGGTTCATGCTTTCGGCGGTGCGGAGTGAGACTCCAGCAGGACAATCAAGCAAAGCCCCCGGAAGCACGACTTCCGGGGGCTTTTTCGCAACCGGAGTCGATGGGACGGCCGGGAGGCCGGAAGCGAATCGGTGCTTCGACGAACAACAGTCATCAACAAGTCAATATCAAACATCAGGGAAGCAAATGACCGAAACCAATCGTCTGAGGATTGCAATGCAGAAGTCGGGACGTCTCTCCGACGACTCGCAGGATCTTCTTGAACGCTGCGGACTCAAGGTCCGCTACCACGCACAGCGCCTCCTGGCGATGGCCGAGAACATGCCGGTCGAAATCCTGCGCGTTCGCGACGACGACATTCCCGGCCTCGTCATGGACGGGGTCGTGGATGTGGGGATCATCGGCGAAAACGTGCTCGAGGAGACGGTCCTCGCGCGCCGCAGCCAGGGAGAGAGCACGGAATTCAGGATGCTGCGCCGCTTCGACTTCGGGGGCTGCCGCCTCTCGATCGCGATTCCGGCCGACCAAGCTTGGGAGGGGCTCGAAAGCCTCAACGGCTGCCGCATCGCGACGAGCTATCCGCAACTCTTGAAGCGGTGCTTCGACGAGCGCGGCCTCACGTTCAAGCCCTGTCTGCTGACGGGCTCCGTCGAGGTGGCTCCGCGTGCGGGGCTTGCCGACGCGATCTGCGACCTCGTGAGTTCGGGCGCGACGCTTGAGGCGAACGGCCTGCGCGAAGTCGAGGTGGTCTACCGCTCGAAGGCTTGCCTCATCGCAAAGAAGGAGCCGCTCGACGCCGACAAGGAGGCGCTTCTCGAGAAGCTTCTCGTTCGCATGCAGGGCGTCTCGCGGGCCCGCGAATGCAAATACATCATGCTGCACGCCCCGAAGGCGAGGCTCGCCGAAGTGACGGCGCTTCTGCCGGGAGCGGAACATCCGACGATCCTGCCGCTTGCGGGGTCGGAGGACCATGTGGCCCTTCACATGGTGAGCAGCGAAAGCCTTTTCTGGGAAACGATGGAAGAGCTCAAGGCGCTCGGCGCAAGCTCGATTCTCGTCCTGCCGATTGAAAAAATGATGGAGTAGTCAACATGTCTCAATTCAACTTCAATGATGTGATCGAATGGGGTGCGCTCAACGAAGCGGAGCGCGACGACATCCTGCGCCGCCCGGCCGTGATGGCGGGCGACCGCATCAAGACCGTGGTCGAGGGCATTCTCGAGGCCGTGCGCGAGCGCGGTGACGAGGCCCTTCGCGAATTCTCCGCGAAGTTCGACCGCACCGAGGTGAAGGACTTCAGGGTGTCGGCGGCCGAGGTCGACGCCGCTCTGGCAAGACTTCCCGAAGACTTCATGGACGCGCTCAGGACGGCGGCCGCCAACATCGAAAAGTTCCACGCCGCCGAAGTGCTCGAGCCCGTCACGGTCGAGACGATGCCCGGCGTGCGCTGCCAGCAGGTCACGCGCCCGATCGGCGCGGTGGGCCTCTACATTCCGGGCGGCACGGCGCCTCTCTTTTCCACGGTGCTGATGCTCGGCATTCCTGCCAAGATCGCGGGCTGCGGGCGCGTCATCCTCTGCTCGCCGCCTCCGATCGCCGATCCGATTCTGGCTGCTGCGCGCCTGTGCGGCATCGACGAGATCTATCAGGTGGGCGGCGCCCAGGCCGTGGCCGCCATGGCCTTCGGCACGGCGACGATCCCGCGCGTGGGCAAGATCTTCGGGCCGGGCAACGCCTACGTGACCGAAGCCAAGCGCCAGGTTTCGAGCCGTCCCGACGGCGCCGCCATCGACATGCCCGCGGGCCCCTCCGAAGTGCTCGTCATTGCGGACGCGGGTGCGGATCCCGCCTTCGTGGCGG
>CABUOH010000066.1 GCA_902493085.1 uncultured Sutterella sp.
CCCGACGGTCGTCCCAAGGCGGTCTTCGTTTCCGCACTCACGGGCGAGGGACTTGAACTTCTTCGCCAGGCGGTCGGCGAGTTCGCACATCAATGGCGCGTTGACAATCCGAACGAGCCACGTGCGCCCGAGCCTTGGGAGGAAGAGGTTGCGCATGACCTTGCCGCCTTGGCGGACGACAACATCGAGGATTTCCTCGTTCGCAAGAAAAAGAAGTAGCGGGAGCGAACAGCCCTATCGCTTTCCTGCAATCCCCGTCACACACGGCATGCGTGAAAAGGCCGGCTCTCATTTGAAGGCCGGCCTGTTTTCACGCGCTTGCGTCAGAGCGTTTTGCCGAGCCGGCAGGAAACAGCCTCCAGCATGGCGTCCGTCATCGCGTCTAGGTCGTATTCGGGCCGCCAGTCCCATTCCTCCCGGGCTGCGGTGTCGTCAAGCGCATCGGGCCAGCTTTCGGCGATCCCCTGCAGCAGAGGATTGACGTCGAACGAGAGCTCGAAGCCCGGGATACGTCTTCTGATGCTGGCAGCCACGTCTTCGGGCGCAAAGCTCATGGCGCCCACATTGAAGCTATTGAAATGCTTGAGACGAGAAGCATCAGCCTCCATCAGCTCAATCGCGGCGCGAAGGGCATCGTTCATGAACATCATGGGAAGGCGGGTGCCGCGGGCGAGAGGAGAGGCATAGCGCCCTTTCTCAACAGCTTTCCAGTAAATGTCGACGGCGTAATCGGTCGTTCCGCCGCCAGGCTGGGTGACGTGAGAGATAAGGCTGGGATAGCGGACGCTTCGGGCGTCAACGCGATATTTTAGGCGATAGTAGTCGCTGAGAAGCTCGCCGGCCACCTTCGTGATGCCGTACATCGTTTTCGGCCTGCAGACTGTATCCTGAGGTGTAGGATCATGTGGCGTCTCGGGGCCGAAGACGCCGATGGAGCTCGGCGTGAAGACGGAGAGGCGCTTGTCGCGCGCAAGTTCCAGGAGGGAGATTATGCCGTTGACGCCGATATCCCATGCCGTCATGGGTTTGGACTCGCCGACGGCCGAAAGGATGGCGGCAAGATTGAAGACGGTGTCGATCTTGAAGCGATCGACGGTTTTTCTAAGTGCGTCGGCGTCAAGAAGGTTGACGACGGCGGTCGGGCCACCGTCTGCGAGTGTCGTCGGCAACGGGGTGCGGCCGCTTCCGGCGGCCACGGTCATGTAGCCGCGACGTCTGAGTTCTGGTACTAGCTCTGAGCCGATCTGACCGGCCGCGCCGATGACGAGAATGTTCTGCATACAGACTCCCGCGCAGAAGTTGACGTTCGAATCAGCATAACATGAATGCAAATCCGCCCCGGTGCCTCTTGGCGCCGGGGCGAGAAGAGCTTGCCGGGATCGTTGTGAAGGCCGGGCTTAGCTGGCGAGAACGATCAGCTTCATCACGAAAAGCGAGATGAAGGCGGTGATGATCGGGAGAGCCATGATCTTCAGGAGGTTGGAGCCGGTGATGCCGATCACGCCGAGGCAGCGGCCCATGTACTGGACCTGGCTGCCCATGAGGTAGATGGACGGCGCCACGATGGCGACGTGCTCGCCCGTGAGAACGCCTTGATCGAAGAGCGAGACAGCGACGCCGACGCCGCCGCCCATGGACATCCAGCCGCCCAGTAGTACGGCGGCGGCTTCACCGGGAAGGCCGAAAATCGCCATGACGGGGGCAAAGATGTCGCCGAAGAGGGTGAGAAGCCCCGAGTGATTGAGAACCTTGATGATCACGAACGCCATCAGGACGTTCGGAATCGTGGAGGAGACGGCGATGTTCCACCCCTGGACGGCGCCCTTCACGAACACGTCGGTGACCATCGGATTAGCAGATTCATGTCCGGACATATTTGTTCCTTCTTCTGTTCTATGTTCGTGATTACTGGGCCTTGCGTGCGGCTCGGATCTGGAGGAGGCGCATCATGTTGGCGGAGAGCACCTTGCCGAGCAGGATGATGCCGAGACACAACCCGAGGCTGACCGGAACGGCGAGCGTGCCGTCGGCCGCAACGAGCGTGAAGAGCACGGCGCCGGACGAGAAGAAGTTCGTGATCGGCGCATCGGCCGTCATCTGGAAGGCGGCGAACGTATTCGTTTCGGTTTCGGTGAGCTCGCCCGAATCCTTGAGCTGACGCGTGAGAGCAGCGCCGCCGTCGGTCGACTGAAGGGAGGCGATCAGTGCGAGAGCGGCCGAGCCCGGGATGCCGATGAGCGGGCGAAGAACCGGCGTGAGGATCTTGCGGGCCGCCTTAAGGGCGCCGTAGTGTTCGAAGACGGTGATCATCGCGAGGGCGAACATCACGGTCGGCACGAGAGAGAGCGCGAACATGAATCCGTCGATGGCGCCGGAGCCTCCCTTGCCGCGGAAGTTGGCCATGGCGGTCTTGATGGCTTCACCCTGTTCGGTGACGCCGCTCACAAGGCGGCCAAAGCCGCCGTTGACGGTAGTAAAGTCGAAGACGCCCCACCACTGAGAGGAGGCGCAGAGACCGGAGAAGAAGATGATGGCGAAGGCGAGCGAGAGGTATGCGCCGATGCCGACCTTTTCATGGACGGCCTTATCGGTCGTTTTTTCGGTGGTCATGATACAAGTCCTTTGGTTAATAGTGAGCCGGAGGCGCTGGTCTGGTGCCGCGCTCTTTCCGGTCGCACGCGCAGATTTCTAATAAAGAAGGCTGCCGTCATGCGTCTGCAAATCATAATTGAGTCGCTTCTAAACGTCGCTAGGCGTTTACCCTTCAGCCATAGGCGGTTTCGGGTTTGCGCGTACGCGTTTGGGAACGCGTCGCGATCCGTCATTCCAAGCTGAGAGCAGGCCAGTCTCGGAGAACCGATCGAGTTGTAAAGAACCTTGCTCAAGCGGCAGGGGAACTTCAGAAAAACATTAAAATGACAAGTTCAGCTCGGGAACCTGCTGGCAAGGTTCGCCGACATGCATTTAGAAGACAAACATTGCTGACTGGAGCAACGCTTATGCCGCTCAATGACCCCCGCTGGGGCCGCTCCTCCGACGAGGAGCCGCGCAGGGACGAACGTCCCTCCGAGGAAGAGCCGCCGCGTCGTCCCGATGAGGATGACGACCGGCGGGACGACAATCGCCGCGATGACCGTCGTCGTGACCGACGCGACGAAAGTGACGGCATGGATGACCTTGATCGTCTCTGGAAGGAGTTTTCCGACCTTCTCCATGGAGCCGCGGGACGCGGCAGGAAGGAAGATCACCGGCATTCGGGCCTTCGCAGTCGCGACGATTTTTCCCGAGACGACGTGGATGATCGGGAGGAGCGCAATGAACGCTACGATGAACGCGCCGAACGTCCGCAGGCTCGCCGCTATGGCGATGACGATGGCGAGCGCTCCTCGAGTCCTCGCCCGACGGGCGCCCGCGGCATTTTTGGCGGGCTCGGCGGCATGGGTGGCATCGGCGGAATTGGCGGCCGTCGTCCCGGCCTGCCTTCGGGCGGCAGGGGCGCGGGCATTGGAATGTCCGTGATAGCGGGGCTGGCAGTGCTCGCTTGGGGTGCCACGGGCTTTTACATCGTTCCCGAAGGTCAGAGCGGTATCGTGACCACGTTCGGCCGCTATGCCGAAACGACTTCAGCAGGCTTCCGATGGCATCTGCCTATGCCGATTCAGGACGTGCAGATCGTCGACGTCTCGAGCGTTCGCACGACCGAAATCGGCTTTGCCGGCCGCTCCGACCGTCTGCGCGAAGCCCTGATGCTCACCGACGACGAGAACATCGTCGATGTGCAGTTCACCGTTCAGTACCGCATCAAGCCCGGCGACGGCGCGCGTGACTATGTTTTCCGCATCCGCCAGCCGGATCTCACCGTTACGCAGGCTGCCGAATCGGCCATGCGCGAAGTTGTCGGCCGCAAGACGATGGACAGCGTGCTCTTTGAGAGCAAGGCCGAAATTGCCGAAGCCGTCAAGAAGTCCATGCAGGACATGTTAGACCGTTATAGCTCCGGCATCGAGGTCATGAGCGTTGCCATTCAGAACGCCCAGCCGCCGCAGCAGGTTCAGGCAGCCTTCAATGATGCCGTCAAGGCTGGCCAGGACCGCGAGCGTTCGATCAACCTCGGCGAGGCTTATCGCAATGCCGTCATTCCGAAGGCCGAGGGTACCGCCGCACGCCTAAAGGAAGAGGCGCTGGGTTATCAGGCCCGCATCGTCGAAGCCGCGCGCGGCGACGCAGACCGCTTTTCCGCCCTGCAGGCTCAGTATGCCAAGGCACCCGAAGTCACGCGCGACCGCCTCTACGTCGATGCCGTCCGCGACGTCATGAAGAACGTCACCAAGGTTTACGTCGATGCCAAGGGCGGCAACAACCTGCTCTATCTGCCGCTTGACAAGATCGTCAATACGACGAGAACGGACGCCATGACACAGGCCCAGAAGGATGCCGCCGCACTCGCCGATCACGGCGTGACGGCCGCTCAGAGCGCCGTCGAAACGACGGGCGCCTCTCAGACGTCGCCCGCCTCAGCCGCCCCGGGCGACGAATACCAGCGCCTGCTCCGCGACCGCCGCTAAAGGACGACAGCCATGAAAAAACTTTCCACGCTTTTGATCGCCGTCCTCGTGGCGGCCGGCCTCCTTCGCATGTGCGTCTACACCGTGAATGAACGCGAGTACGCGCTTGTTTTTGCACTCGGCGAACTGAAGACCGTCGTCTCGGAACCCGGCATTCACGTCAAGTTGCCGCCTCCGCTGCAGAACGTCGTTTACCTGGACAAGCGCATTCTCAATCTGGATGCGTCGGGTGCCGACCTCGTGCAGACGTCTGAAAAGAAGAACCTTCTGATTGACACGTTCGTCAAATGGCGCATCGAGGATCCGCGTCTGTACTGGGTATCCTTCCAAGGATCCGAGCCCGCTGCCGCGAACCGTGTCTCGGCGCTTTTGCGTGATGTGCTCAACATCGTCGTCAACAAACGTACGGTCAATCAGATCACGTCTTCCGAGCGCGACAAGGCCATGATTGAAATTTCGCAGCTCCTCCAGGAGCGCGTGCGCGATGTGGGCATCGGCATCGTTGACGTTCGCATGAAGCGCGTTGATTTCACGCCTGAAATTTCGGAATCGGTCTATCGACGCATGGAGGCCGAGCGCAAGCGCGTAGCGAGCGAAGAGCGTTCCAAGGGCGCTGCTCAGGCTGAACGCATCCGCGCGTCCGCAGACCGCGAGAGCGAGGTCATCCTCGCCCAGGCCTATCGCGACGCCCAGCAGATCAAGGGTGAAGGTGACGCTCAGGCTGCGGAGATCTATGCGCATGCCTTTGGACGAGATCCCGAGTTCGCGCGTTTTTACCGCAGCCTTCAGGCCTACCGCGAAAGCTTTGCCGAGAAGAACGACGTGATGGTCGTCGACCCGTCCGCCGACTTCTTCCGCTACTTCAAGTCTGAAAAGGCGCAATGAGCAGAACCGACGTGATGTTGCTTGCGCTCGGATGGGTTCTCGTCATCGAGGGGCTCATGCCGATGCTCGCGCCGGGCTTTTGGAAGGAGGCGGTTCGCCGCGTCGCCGAAGAATCCGACGCGACGCTGCGCATCACGGGATTTCTTCTCATTGTGCTCGGGCTGGCAATCGTCTGGATCGCATGATGCGCCGGGGAGTCCGCCCAACCGGCTCAACTTGAGTCGAAATTAAGCAATCCCTCCAAGAGGCGGACGTCTTCGGACGTCCGCCTCTTGGCCTTTGTTGCGTTTGGAGAAGGTGTCTAAGTGCTTTTTCGGATGTCCCTTCGGGAGCGACGCGTGCATTTTGCTAAACTTACGATTCGTGTGAGAGACGACGCTTGACCGGAGGGCTTGAGGCTCCGTCGGGCTGAGCCCGCGTCGCCCCTCTCAATCCATTTCAAGCCCGCAGTTGCTCCCCTGTTTCTGCGGGTTGCCAATGGGCGGCTCGGGTCCGCCGTCATTTTGTTCATTAAGGGTAATCTCATGGCCAAGAATGTAGTTGTGGTCGGCGCTCAGTGGGGCGACGAAGGCAAGGGCAAGATCGTTGACTGGCTGACCGAAAAGGTCGCCGGCGTCGTCCGCTTCAACGGCGGTCACAATGCCGGTCACACGCTGGTGATCAACGGCAAGAAGACCATCCTCCGTCTCATCCCGTCCGGCATCATGCACGCCACTTCCGTCTGCTACCTCGGCAACGGCGTCGTCCTCTCTCCGGAAGCCTTCTTCCGCGAAGTCGACGAACTCAACGCCATCGGCGTGCCCAACGTTGAGAAGCGTTTGCGCGTCTCCGCCAACGCCGCCCTCATCATGCCGTACCACGTCGCCCTTGACCATGCCCGCGAAGCCGCTGCCGGCGACAAGAA
>CABUOH010000067.1 GCA_902493085.1 uncultured Sutterella sp.
AGGCGATCGTGGGCGGTCTCGCACGCCTTGCCGACATCAACGTCGTCGTGATCGGCAACCAGAAGGGCCGCACGCTTCGCGAGCGCACCCGCCGAAACTTCGGCATGGCTCGTCCCGAGGGCTACAGGAAGGCGCTTCGCCTCATGAAGCTCGCCGAGAAGTTCGGCCTGCCCGTCATCACCTTCGTCGACACCCCGGGCGCCTATCCCGGCATCGACGCCGAGGAGCGCGGCCAGTCCATCGGCCACAACATTTACGCGATGGCCACCCTCAACGTGCCGATCGTCTCCTGCGTCATCGGCGAGGGCGGCTCGGGCGGCGCCCTTGCCATCGCCGTCGCCGACACCGTGATGATGCTTCAGTACTCCACCTACTCGGTCATCAGTCCCGAGGGCTGCGCCTCCATTCTCTTCAAGGATGCAGGCCAGGCGGCGCGCGCCGCCGAGGCGCTTGCGCTCACGGCGCCGCGACTCTCGCAGCTCGGCCTCGTCGACCGGGTGCTCTCCGAGCCGCTCGGCGGCGCCCATCGCGATCCGAAGCTCATGGCCACCACGCTCAAGAAGGCGCTTGTCGACGAGCTGCGCGCCCTGATGAAGCAGGACATGCCGTCGCTTCTTGCCCGCCGCGCCGCACGACTCGAGGGCTACGGCCGCTTCGAGATTGTCGGCGGGGAAAAGCCTGCCGGCGAAGAGGCGTCCGACGCCGTGCCGCAGGCCCCGCAATCCCAGGGCGCCGCAAAGGACGAACCCGTCGAGAAGCCCTGCAGCTGCCCCTGCGCGGAAAAGACCGCCCGGGCGGCGGAGCCCGCGAAGGCCGGCAAGCCTCATGCGCAGGCGACTGAAAAGACCGAATGATCGGCGCTTCGCCCCGTCATCAGCCGCATCCCAAAAGGCACGCACTCTGTGGCGCAGAGGCGTGCCTTTTGTTTGAAGGCATCTTTCGCCGGTTGGACGCTTTGCCCGTGCGTTCTGCGGCTCTCTTCAAAGACGGCACTACCGAAGCCTCCCGCCGCCGCAGTACAATGATGCGTTCGTACAATCACTCCCTCTCTCCCGCCCATGCCCGTTCTCAAGAAACTTCAAGCGACCCGAGCCGCCCGCAAGCCTGCGGTGCGCCCCTCAAAGGCGCTCGCCGAACGCCTGACGCAGCTCGTTTCGGAATCGCTTTCGAGTGCGGCGGAGACGCTTTTGGGCGTGAAAGGCGACGAGTTTTCGCTCCAACCCCTCAATCCCGTGCGCGTGGTTGTGGCGCTCTCGGGCGGCAGGGACTCGATGGCGCTTCTCGACGTCGTCGAGAAGCTCTTTCATCGTCCCCGCCAGTATCTCATCGCACGCGTGCACGCCGTCTACGTCAACCACGGGCTCTCGCCCAATGCGGACGCCTGGGAGGCGCACTGCCGCGCGCAATGCGAAGCAAGGCGCATCCCCTTTACGCCCGTGCGCGTGACGGTCAGGCAGACGGGCGAAGGCGTCGAGGCCGCGGCCCGCGAGGTCCGCTACAGGGCGCTTGCACGCTTTGCACGCGAGGAGGCCTATGACGTCGTGCTGACGGCGCATCACGAGGACGACCGTATCGAGACCTTCCTCATGCAGTGGATGCGCGGCGCCGGTCCGGACGGCCTGGCCGCCTTTCCGAAAACGCGCGAGCTCGTCATCCCGGGGCTTGCCGCTTCCCGCAATGCGCCGCCGCTCCTTCTCGTGCGTCCTTGGAGCGGCGTCCTGAGGTGCGACATCGACCGCTATGCCAGAAGCGTCAGGCTCAGCTATGTCGAAGACGAGTCGAACGAGAGTCCCAAGTACCTGCGCAACCGCATCCGGCGCGAAGTCGTCCCCCTTTTGGAGCAGATCCGTCCGGGTTTCCGGCAGGCCGCGGCGCGCGCCGTCTCGCTCACGGCCGAAGCGGCCGAGGTGCTTCGTTCTGTAGCGCTCGACGATCTTGCCTTGTGCCGCGATGAGGCGAACCCTCATGCGCTGCACATCCCGGCGCTGCTCAAGCTTATTCCTGCCCGGCAGGCCTGGTGCCTGCGCGCATGGATGCAGGAAGAGGGCATGCCCCTTCCGAATCGGGCGCGCCTCGAGGAGGGGCTCAGGCAGATCCGGCAGAGCCACCATGATTCGCTCCTGACGCTTCAGGTTCGCACGAAGGAGATGCGCCGCTGGGGCAACCTGCTCGTCATCCGCGACGCGCTGCTCAAGCATGGCGGACAGTCTAAGGACGCCACAATCGTTTGGACGGGCGGCGAAGTCCTCCCGCTGCCCGGCTGGAACGGTTTTCTGGCCGTCATACCCTGCCGACCGGGCGAGCCCGGCGTGAGCAGCCGGCGTTTGCGCGAGGGGGCTCTTGAGGTTCGTGAGCGGCGCGGGGCGGAAAAAATGAAGCTCTGGCCCAACCGGCCGTCCAAGTATCTCAAGGAACTTTTCGCCGAGGCAGGCGTGCCCGCCTTTGAGCGCGCCGATCTTCCGCTGATTTGGCTCGACGGCGAGCTGATCTTCACGGGGGCGCTCGGGATGAACATCCGCTGCTGCGATGAGGCACGAAACGAGGACGTGCTCGTGCGTTTTGAGTTCAGGCCTCAGGCGTCGCTTCTGGGACTCGCCGCCGAGAGCTCCAACTTTGCCGACAGGCAAAAAGATCGATAACGGGACGGGCGACGAGGCGGATGTTGCAGTGGTGGACGGTCGAGTCTTTCAGCGGCGTTCGGACGCTTCGAAGAAGACTGGATTTTTTTCTGCCGGCTATGTAGAATTCAAACCTCAACCAGAAACGGAAGTGTGGCAGAGTGGTTGAATGCACTGGTCTTGAAAACCAGCGAGGGGCAACTCTTCGTGGGTTCGAATCCCACCGCTTCCGCCAATAATCGTTGCGGCAGAAGGCTTCAAGAGAAGTCGGTTGGTTTTGCCCCAATTTTTTCAAAAAGGAAGCCCCGAGGGAGATCCCCCCGGGGCTTTTTTGCGCTTTCAGTCTATCACCCGAGCAACCTTGCTTCAAGCGTCTCCAGAGACGCGACCTTGCAAGAGCGGGCGGGAACGGTGGACTCGGATCAGGTGTGACAAGCAAAAAAAGCCCCCGGCAGTGCCGAGGGCTAGAAAAAGCAAAGCCCCGAAGGTTTTCACCGACGGGGCTGAAATGTCGCTACGGTCGATTGCAATCTCGGTTCCGTAGAGGCCTTCCCTAGGAAAGGACTTTAAACGAGTCTGGCGAACCAGACTGTGCCACTTCAGAAACTATCACAGAATGTCCCTGAAGTCAAATACCTGGAAGGTACCGTTTTCAACCTTTGCCGAGCCTGTGACGCCATATCCTGCGAGAATTCCTGTGAAGATTTCGCACATGGTGCCGGCGGGCAACGTCAGATAGTTGTATTCGCGCTTCCCGTCCTCGCCATCTTTGCATAGAAGCGGGAGCTAGCAACTGTTTTGCAAAACATGGCTAATTGTGTTAGCATATGCTCATTATGAGCATATATAAGATCGGTCAGTTCGCTAAATTGGTTCGCCGAACACCGGCTACGATCCGCCGGTGGGAGGCTGAGGGAAAGATCACCAGCAAGCGTCTTCCTTCCGGACACAGGTATTTTGATGATTCAGACTTGCGTGCGGTGATGGGCGTCAAAGCTGAACACCGGGTTACGGTTGTCTATTGCAGAGTCAGCTGCAAGGGTCAGAAGCCGGATTTGGATCGCCAGCTTGAGTCCATGCAGATGTGGGCGGTGGGCAGTGGAACGGTGGTCGATGAGTGGATTACGGAAATCGGCGGCGGCATGAATTTCAAGCGGCCCAAGTTTCTGGCTCTTATAGACAGAATTTGCCGTGGTGAAATTAGCCGTCTGATCGTTGCCCATAAGGATCGACTGGTGCGCTTCGGCTTCGAACTCATTCGTCACATTTGTGACGAGCATGACTGCGAGCTCATCGTCGTCAACCAGATCAGACTTTCTCCGGAAAAAGAGATGGTTGACGACATGTTGGCCATTGTTCATACATTCAGCTGCCGACTTTATGGCATGCGCAAGTACGAAAAGAACCTAAAGGAAGATTACCCCGACGTAACCAAGACAACCGTTGAACTGGATTGATTTCTCATGAGCACCACCGTCAACATTACCCGCATCGTCTACGCAACAGCGACATCGAAGGAAGATTTCGATGTCCTTGCTCGTCATGCCAAAGCCGTCGGCTGGCTGAGAAAGGACTTGTGGCATCGTTTCGGCGGGAAGGCGATCATGCAGCTCCCTTTCAAGGATATCCGCTGCAAAACCACTCGCTTGTATGAAAATTTGAGTGAGATGAGCTTTGGAAAGATCGACGGCACTGTGCGCAATGAGTCGATCAAGGACATTCTCAACGACATCAAGGCCTGCAAGGCCGCGGCGATTGAAATGATGAAGGGGAAGATTTCGGCCCGCCTGGTTTACGAAGGCATACCTGAGAAGGAGCGGAAGACTGAACTCTCCAAGAGGATGCGCTTGATTCAAACGGGGAGCTACGAGAAGGATCCATTTCTGCATCGTACGGTCAGGAACTGTTTCAAGCATGGTCAAGGACATGCCGACAATCAATTCGTTGTCCGCTCCGACAAGCACATTGAAGAAATCCGGATGATCAACGGCAGGAATGTGTTGGTCATCAAGCTTCGGCTATGTGGTAAATATCTGGAATTGCACTGCAATTCCAACGGAACGAATGTGAATCTTGCAAACACGAATCTTCGCATCATTCTTGATCACGATCGAGTTTGCGTTCATTATGCGGCCACTAAAACATGTTCTCGTCCGTGCGGCACTAAGGAAGCCGGCATCGACAAGGGATATACGGAAGCGGTCGTTGACAGCAACAAGAAGCATTACGGAACGAATTTCGGAAAGATCCTGACGGAGTATTCCGATCGAAACGATCGGATCATGCGAAACCGCAACAAACTCTTCGCGCTCGCCCAAAAGCATGAGGCCAACGGCAATCATGCGAAGGCTCAACGGATTCGCGCCAACAATTTAGGGAAAAACAAAATTGAGGGAATGCGAGCAAGGTTTCGCAATCGCATCAAGGACATAGCATTCAAAACGGCTCATGCCCTGGCAGATGAATACGGGCATATCGTGTCGGAAGATCTGACATGGGGCATGGCGCCGAACAAATGGAGAAGTAAAGGAAAAACCTACAATCGCCGCATGAGTGGCTGGGCGAAGGGCTCCCTGACGGGTGCTCTGAAAACTGTTTTCCTGCAGCGCGGTGTTTATCACGATGAGGTGAACGCTGCGTACACATCGCAAATTGATAGTCGGACCAAGCGTCTTGAAGGCACGAGGAAAGGCGATCGTTTTACCGGCGTTGACGGGGTTGTGTTGCAGGCCGACGAGAATGCTGCTCTGAACATCCTGGACAGATTCTACGATACTCAAATTTCAAGGTACGCCACGAAAGAAGAGGTGAAGAGAATCCTGCTCGGACGTCTCTCCGGTGCAACTGAGCATCAATAGGCTCTAGTTGGGACATCGGCAGTGACTAACCTCA
The DNA here is from genome assembly GCA_902493085.1 of uncultured Sutterella sp. Taxonomy (GTDB): domain Bacteria; phylum Pseudomonadota; class Gammaproteobacteria; order Burkholderiales; family Burkholderiaceae_F; genus Sutterella. The sequence continues at coordinate 5,511 of CABUOH010000067.1, forward strand.
CCGCCGATGCCGTCAACAGAGTGCAGATAAATCTAAATTAAGATGTGTACTTTTGTACAACTTTTTTAGAACAGGTTGAGGATCATCCAGTCGAGCAATTGCACTCGGAAGACGCCGGCGCTTTCCATTGAATCGGCCAAGGAGGCCAATTTCAAGAACGACACGCCGTCGTTGTAGTACTTGGCGAACCCTTGCTCACCGAAATTGCGCTCGTATTTGCGGTCGGGCAAAAGCCCGAGTGCCTGGCAGCCGTCGATGACGTGCCTGCGCCTCACCTGAATGTCATCCGGGGCTTCTTCTACAAGGCGGTCAAACCGAATGACCTCAAGCACGCGATGTTTGCCAACCTTGATGAGCGCCGCTTCGGGTACGGAAAAGCCGGCTGCACGCGCGAGAGAGAGCGTCAAGAACTCATTGAGGAGAAGACAAGGAATCTAGCCATCCTCAAACTTCAGAATCCGATCGGAACATAAGCCCGGGCCGTCCGCCAAGCCGAGCTTGGCTCCGAGTTTGAGCAGATTGATTTTGGCTTGCAGCCCTGCAACGGAGAGGCGCGGACGACCGCCCCAAAGATGGATGGGCACCGTCCTCATGGCGTCGAGACGCTGCGCAAGCTCTACGCGTGAGACTTCGCGGAAGGCGCGCGGCGGCAGGGGAACGGAATCGGCTTCAAGGCGGATGGCGCCCGGAAGATCGTTCCGAAGACAAAGACACAAGCCCATCACCGCACTCTCCGGGAGTCGCGCGAACCGCGACAAAGATTCAAGCGCTCGACCTTCCGGCAACATGTTCTGGAAA
>CABUOH010000068.1 GCA_902493085.1 uncultured Sutterella sp.
CATCAGCGAATTCCTCGCCAACCCCGTCGTCCCGCCGATGAAGATCCGCTTCGACGAGCGCATCACCACCTGCATCGACAAGCTCGAGGCCGAGCTCAAGGCGGGCGGCGTCGCCCGTCCGCGCTGGTTTGCCCTCCAGGTCATGGAATCCGCTCCCGGCATCGAGGAAAAGCTCCCCGACGGCATGTTCGAGCGCGCCAAGTCGATCATGGAGCCCGCCTCCGCCGACTTCGACGGCGACCTTGACATCGCCATCGCGGGCGCCCGCTACGAATTCGTCGGCGCGATCGCCGCCGACGCCGTCGTCCGCAAGGGCAAGCCCGGCGAGACGCTCACGGACAGGATCGACCGCATCGTGCTCAACCGCTGGCTCGGCCTGCCGATCTTCCTCTTCGTGATGTACCTGATGTTCCTCTTCACGCAGAATCTCGGGGCGGCCTTCATCGACTTCTTCGACATTCTCGTGGGCGGCGTCCTCGTCGACGGCTTCGGCGCTCTGCTCGAAACCCTAGGCGCGCCCGACTGGCTGCGCGTCATGCTCGCCAACGGCGTGGGCGGCGGCATCCAGACGGTCTCGACCTTCATTCCGGTCGTCTTCTTCCTCTTCTTCTTCCTCGCCATCCTTGAAGATTCCGGCTACATGGCCCGCGCCGCCTTCGTCATGGACCGCCTGATGCGTGCGCTCGGCCTGCCCGGCAAGGCCTTCGTGCCGCTTCTCGTCGGCTTCGGCTGCAACGTGCCCGCCATCATGGCCACCCGCACGATGGACCGCGCCTCCGACCGCATCATCACGATCATGATGGCGCCCTTCATGAGCTGCGGCGCACGCCTCCCGGTCTACGTGCTCTTTGCCACGGCCTTCTTCCCGACCAACGGCCAGAATCTCGTCTTCGCCCTCTACCTCATCGGCATTCTCGCCGCCGTCGTTACGGGCCTGCTTCTCAAGCGCATCGCTCTTCCGGGCGCCGCCTCCGCCTTCGTGATGGAGATCCCGCCCTATCACATCCCGACCGTCAAGGGCGTGATGCTGCGCACCTGGGACCGTCTCAAGGGCTTCGTGCTGCGCGCCGGCCGCGTCATCGTCGTGATCGTCGCCTGTCTCTCCATCCTCAACTCGATGGGCACCGACGGCACGTGGGGCCATGAGGACTCGAACGAATCCGTCCTCTCCGAAATCGGCCGCACGATCGTCCCGGTTCTCCAGCCCATGGGCGTCTCCGAAGAAAACTGGCCCGCCGCCGTCGGCATCTTCACGGGCATTCTCGCCAAGGAAGCCGTTGTCGGCACGATGAACTCCCTCTACGACAGCATGGCCCGTGCCAAGAACGCAGAAAACGGCGTTGCCGAAGAAGCCGCCGAAGACGAAGCGGGCTGGTCCTTCGGCGCCACGCTCGTCGAGGCTCTCGACAGCGTCAAGACGAATCTCGCCGACCTCGGCGGGGCGCTTCTCGACCCGGCCGGCATCCACGTGGACGACCTCTCCGACACGGCCGCCGCCGCTGAGGCCCAGGAAGTCGCCGTCGACACGATCGACATGATGCAGCAGCTCTTCGGAGGCGGCTTCGCAGCCTTCTGCTACCTGCTGATGGTGCTCCTCTACATGCCCTGCGGCGCCGCCGTCGCGACCGTCTGGCGCGAAGCGGGCACGGCATGGACGCTCTTCCTGTGCGGCTGGACCACGGCGCTCGGCTACACCTCCGCCACGATCGTCTACCGCCTCGGCACCTTCGCCGAAAACCCGACGTACTCGATCGTCGCGATCGCGCTCTCCCTCGCCATCCTCGCCGGCATGCTCTTCTGGATGCGAACCTTCGCCAAGAAGAACGGCGGCAAGGGCCGTCGAGTGATCCCGATCTTCGCCACCCGCTAAGGCCTCTCCCGGACCCGGCTCCGGGGAAGCGAACCTCCAAGGCCGGCAGTTGAACGACTGCCGGCCTTTTCCATTTTTCCATGGGCGGAGGTTTTTCGGTGTCCCAGGCACCTCAACCGTCACCCAAATGTCATGAAGCCGCGCGTTCGATGACTTTTCCGTTGCTTTGCAAGCGTTTGTTAGATTCGGCCTCAAAAGCCCCCCGGGGCGCGGCCTAGCGTGTAAGATGCAAATCGCTGAGATGAACGCGGTCTTCCAAACCGAAGGCGCAAAAGTCGAAAGCCGCTGTTGGGAGTCCATTCGAAGCGCCTCAAGGTTCTTCGAGCTCAAGACAAAAGCGGCCCGAGGCAGACGAAACCCAAGTTCATCAAGGCGCAGACCGGCGTCGTCCATCGGACGCAGCCGGCAAGCGTCAGGCGACGAAGGGCCTTGCGGCAAGCGGGCGCCACGTCCGTGGAGCGCAACGGCAGTTGAAAGAAATTGCAACTGCGGCTTGTAAATCCATGAAAACCCTGATATAGTTCGTTCTGTTGTGGTTGATGTGGTTCCTTGCGTATCAGACCGGAGCTTCAAAATCACGGGTCGCTGTTGGGAGTCCATTTGGGCAGCAGGTGTTGCAAGCTGCCGCAAGCCTGGATTGAAAAGCCAACGGTTTGAGACCACTCACCACAAAGCGCGGGACATGTTGTAGAACGTGTCCCTTTTTTATTTTCCGGGCCCGTCGCGCGGCCGCCGTCCGCGATCATCCGGCGCCCGGCACCTTCCCTTCGCCTCTTTCGCCTTCTCTCCGGCGCCGCTCTCCTCAGCGCTCTCTTCTGCGTACTCTTCTGCGCACAAGCCTCCGTCCGGCCGGCGCTAAAATGTTTCTGCTCAATGCTTCTGCACGGTGCTTCCGCACGATGCTTCTGCAGGATGCTTCTGCACGATGTTGTTAGGAACAATGCCGTCCGACGCTTCCCTGCCGGACGCGACCGACCTTTTTGGAGAGATATTCATGCAATTCGTCGATTTCGCCCCGGTCAAGCTCGTCTTCGGTCCCGGCAGGCTCGAGGCCCTTCGCTCCGAGCCTCTGCCCGGCACAAAGGCTCTGCTGCTCACCTCGAACGGCCGTTCGATGGAGCGCATCGGCGCGCTCGCGCGCGTCACGCAGATGCTTGAGGCGCGCGGCATTCCCGTCGTGCACATGGGCGTCGTCGAACCCAACCCCACGGTCGCCACGGTCATGAAGGTGGCCGAACGCATCAAGGCCGAAGGGTGCGACTTCCTCGTCGCGCTCGGCGGCGGCTCCGTCATGGACTGCGCCAAGATCTCGGGCCTCATGGCTGCCAATCCCGGCAAACTCTGGGACTACGTGCAGGGCGGCACCGGCGGACGCAAGGCCTTTGAACACGATCCGCTCCCGCTCGTGGCCGTCACGACGACTGCGGGCACGGGGAGCGAAGTCGACGCGGGCGGCGTCATCACCAATCCCGAAACCCGGGAAAAGGTCGGCATCGGCCATCCGGGGTGCTTTCCCAAGCTTGCGATCGTCGACCCCGAGCTGATGGTCTCCGTTCCGCCCGCCCTCACGGCCTACCAGGGCTTTGACGCGCTCTTTCACGCCGTCGAAGGCTATGTCGGCAAGCGCCCCAACTTCATGAGCGACATGTATGCGCTCGAGGCCGTGCGCCACCTCGCGAAGTGGCTGCCCAAGGCCGTCGCCGACGGCGCCGACATCGAGGCCCGCGAGCACGTCGCCTTCGCCAACACGATGGCGGGCTTCGTCATGACCACCACGCGGCTCACGAGCCAGCATGCGATGGAGCACGCGCTCTCGGCCTTTCATCCCTCGCTGCCGCACGGCGCAGGCCTCATCATGCTCTCGATGGCCTACTTCGGCCACATGATCGCCGCCGGCGCGCAGTCCGAACGCTTCGTGGCGCTTGCCAGGGCGATGGGCGTCGAGAATGCCGTCCAGCCGTCCGACTTCCTGCGCGCCCTTCAGACGCTCATTCACGACTGCGGCATGCAGGATCTGAAGATGAGCGACTGGGGCATCACGCGCGACGAGCTCCCGGCCATGACGGAAGTCTGCCGCAGCGCGGGCTCGCACGCCTTCGAGCAGATGCGAACTACTTCACCTTTGAAGACACGCTCGCCGTCTACGAGGCCGCCTTCCGATAAGCGGGTTGCGTTTCATGTCGAGTCTTTTTGCGCTCTTTCTCGTCACGAGCCTCGCCAACATTCTGACGCCGGGGCTCGGCGTCGTGATGATCATCACGCTTGCCGCCGAATACGGCTGGCGCCGGACCATGTCGGGTGCCCTCGGCACGGCGCTCGGCATCGCGCTCCTCTTCATTGCGGGCATGTCGGGCGTCGGCGTCATCGTCGCCTCGAGCCCCGTGCTCTTTGCCGCCATCAAGATCCTCGGCGCAGGCTTTCCCATCTGGCTCTCGGTGAAGACCTGGCGAAAAACGCCGCCCAAAATCGTGATCGGAGCCTCAGGCGCCTCCGTGCCGGAAAACGCCCGCGAAGGACTCTTCTCAAAGTGCTTCATTCTCGCCGTCACGAACCCTCAGCCGATGATCTTCTGCGTCTCGCTCATGCCGCAGTTCATCGATCCCGCGCTTCCCTACGTGCCGCAAGTCGCCTTCATGATCGCGGTCTACGCCCTGATGGTCTTCGTCTGCATGATCTTCTACGCACTCATCGCAGACCGCATGCGCGTCTTCCTGGCACGCGGCAGCGGCCCGAAGCTCATGAACAAGACGAGCGCCGTCATCTTCATGCTGCTTGCCGCGTGGGTGCTCTGGAACACCGCTCAACCATTCCTTTGAAGGGAGCATCGCCATGCTCACACGCGAAAACGTCAAACACGAAGTCATGCGGCGACTCGACCAAATGGGCATTCCCTACCATGCGCTCGAGCATCCGCCCATTCTGACGGTTGCACAAGGCAAGCTCATCGCACGGCAGCAGGACGCCCTGTGCTGCAAGTCGCTCCTTCTCAAATCCAAGCGCGCCCACTACCTCCTTATGCTCCCGGCCGACAAGAAGCTTCAATCGAAGGACCTCGCCGGTCAGATCGGGAGCGGTCACCTGAGCTTTGCGTCCGACGAGGATCTCGCCGCGCTCCTCAACACCTTTTCCGGCGCAGTCAGCGTGCTCGGCCTTCTCTACGACCAAGAACGAAAGGTTGAGCTCCTCATCGACCGGGACGTCCTCAACGCTCCCTACATCGACTGTCATCCCTGCACCAATGACTGCAGCCTCAAGATCGCGACCCGGGATCTGCTCGAACGCTTCCTGCCTGAACTCGGCCGCGAGTGGAAAACGGTCGATCTTTAGGGCCCCTCGGCGCCAGGCCGAGCGCCGAAACCGATAAGCCTCTTTGCCCGCAGGACCTTTCCAAAAGCCGGTGATTTCGGCACAATTCATCGTCACGGCGCCTTCGCGCATCCCGCGCCCGGGCTCATCCAGCACCACTCATCCGTTCATCATGCTCGAAGGCATCCTTCTCGGTCTTTTTGCCGCCGCCATTTTGTCCTGCGCACTCACCGGCCAGACGGTCATCTGGGCGCTCATCGTCGGCTTTCTTCTCTTTTCCGGCTACGGCCTATTTCGCGGCCACGATCTGAAATCCCTCGCACGCATGGCCTCCAAGGGCGTCAAGACGATCATGGGCATCGTGATCGTCATGGCCCTGATCGGCATGCTCACGGGCTCCTGGCGTGCGTCGGGAACCATTGCAAGGCTCGTGACGGACGCCGCGGGCTTCATCACGCCCGAGTGGGGACTTCTTGCCGCCTTTCTTCTCAACGGCCTGCTTTCCACGCTCACGGGCACGGCATTCGGCACGGTCGCGACCATGGGCGTCATCACCGCCACCATGCTCGACGCGATGGGCGTGAGTCCCTTGCTCTCGGGCGGCGCCATTCTTGCCGGCGTCTTCATGGGAGACCGCTGCTCTCCCGTCTCGACAAGCGCGGCGCTCGTCGCCGTCGTCACCCAAACGAACCTCTACGCCAACCTGAGGCTCATGCTCAAAACCGGCCTTGTGCCGCTTCTTGCCGCCTGTGCCGTCTATGCGGCGCTCGGCATCCTCAATCCGGGCAGAGCCGCGGGCATCGACGTCACGGACATCTTCCGTGCCGGTTTCACGCTCGACGCCGCGACCTACCTGCCCGCCGTCGTCCTTCTCGCACTCATCTTCCTGAAGTTCTCAATTCGCCTCACAATGGTGGCGAGCACGCTCTCTGCCGTGCTTCTGTGCGCCTTCGTTCAGGGCATGTCTTGGCAAACGATCGGCGAAACGCTCATCTTCGGCTTTGCGCCCAGCAATGCCGAACTCGCAAAGATGCTCGCGGGCGGCGGCCTCGTCTCGATGCTCCCCGTCTGCGCGATCATCCTCATCTCCTCGACCTACTCAGGTCTTCTCGAAGGCACCGGGCTC
>CABUOH010000069.1 GCA_902493085.1 uncultured Sutterella sp.
TGAAACTGCCGATGTTCACACTTATCGGTTCGTTGATTCTGATTTTTAAAGAGCAGTGCTTTCTCAAGCACAGAATTGAGAGTTTATCATCTCATCAACTCTTTGTCAAATTTATTCGCTGTTGACTTGTCTTCGTCAGCGAAGGATTGGAATTAAACACCATCCGAGAGCGATTGTCAAGATTTTTTCGAAAAATACCGCAAACACGGTACTCCCTTAATTCCAGGACTGCAGTACTCATTCGTCGAACTCCAACTGCCGCAGCTCCTCATGCGAATTAATGTTCGCAAATGCAGATTCTTCTCCCGTCCAATGCACATGCCCTCGCCCAAGCCTCTCAAACCATAAGCCAAGTTTACGGTCTCCGGCCGCCAAAAACGGACGCACAGCTTCCAAGGCGCTCACGTGAACGAGCGAGATCGTGTTCTGGTCGAAGCCCCCCATCTCAATCGTGTAGGCTGATCTGCCGTCAAAAGCCTCTGCAAAAACTTCCAGAAGCGTCTCCGGCACGAGCGGCACGTCGCAGGGAACCGTCAAAACCCATTCCACATCCTTCGCCTTCTCGGTTTTGAGGCATTCGTTGAGCGAATCTAGCGCTGCAAGCGGTCCCGGAAAGTCTTCAAGCACGTCGGCGAAAACCTTTTGGGCACCCAAACTCACAAAAGCCTGCGCATCCCTGTTGGCAGACACCCAGACGCGGGAAACCTGTCCGGCGAGCGTGCGAATGATCCGGCCCGCCATCGGCTCTCCCTTGAAGAGCACAAGCCCCTTGTTGACACCGCCCATTCTGGTGGCTCGTCCGCCCGCCAACAACAGGCCGAGCGTATTCTCCATTGAAGGAGGCGATACTGCCGTCTTCGTCATGGCCATTCTCCGCCGACAGTACAACTGCCGCTAAAATTCAAGCATGGCCGCAACGACGGCCGATTCACTCAAGGATTTTGACATGTCGAAAGCCATCCGTGCAGATTTTGATGACGTCACCCACGCCCTTCGAAGTCTCATCACCCCTGTTCAAGGCCCAAATGAGCCTGTGCCTCTGCTTGAAGCCGAAGGGCGCATTCTTGCCGAATGCGTCGTCGCTCATTTCGACTTCCCGCTTTTCGACAATTCGGCCATGGATGGTTTTGCACTTCGAACGGCTGACCTGCCGTCGGACCGCCCTGTCCAACTTCCCGTCTGCGGCATCGCCACAGCCGGCCATCCCTTTGAGGGCGACATTCCCAAAGGGGCTGCGCTTCGCATCATGACAGGGGCTCCCGTTCCCGCCGGACTCGATGCCGTCATTCCCATCGAACAGGTGCATGAAGAAGAAAACGGCATATTGATTGACGCCCCCAATCTCAAGCCAGGCACCAATGTCCGTCGTCAGGGCGAAATCTTCCGCTCAGGCGACACGCTGCTCCGCGCCCCCCGCCGGCTCACGCGGGGCGACCTAGGGTTGGCCGCGAGCCTCGGCTACTCCGACGTCGTCTGCCGGCCTGCCATTCGAGCAGCCGTCTTCTCCAGCGGCGACGAACTTGTTGAGCCCGGCGATGGACGCCCCCTTGCCGGCGGACGAATCTACAACGCCAATGGCACTTACGTTACGCTTGCCGCCCGTGCGCTCGGAATAGACGCTCGTTATTGCGGAATACTGCCTGACAACAAGCAAACCATCGAATCGCGCTTTCGAGAAGCTGCTGCCTCGAACGACCTGGTCATCTGCTCGGGCGGCGTCGGCCCTGGCGACTGCGACTTCACGGCCGCCGTCCTCAACCGTCTCGCCGACCTTCGGCACTACCACGTTGCACTCCGCCCCGGCAAGCCCTTTTCGTTCGGCTACTTCAAGGAAGCGAAATCACTCATACTGGGCCTTCCCGGCAATCCTGTCGCTTCAGCCACAAGTGCCGAAAATTTCCTGCGAACGGCCGCCGACGCCCTGCAGGGCATACATATAAAGCCATTAACCCTAACAGCCCGCCTTGATGGACGCATCAAGAGTCGCCCCGGTCGGCGCGATTTCGTCCGCGGCACTCTGAACACAGCCGACGACGGCACGCTGATCTTCACACCTTGTCCTCAGCAGAGCTCGGCCTCACTCCTTAGCGTATCCCAAAGCAATGCGGCCGCCATCGTAGATGAAGCTGTCGAACTTCTACATGAGGGTGACAGCGTCCGCGTAGTCATTCCCCAGCAGCCTCTCTAAAGAAATCAAGGGCGTCGTCTCTGGTCGAGCGACGCCCTTGATCATGACTTCTGTTGCGACGGCTTTTTCGAACGCCCACGGCGATCCCGACCGCTTCCAGATCGCCGGGACCGGCTCGAACGCCTTTGTCGCTCCTCTTCGCACGGCTGCTTTACACCTTGCGAAACGACGTTCTCTTCAGTTTTTTGAGGTTCTCTGTCCGTCAGCACCCGGTGCGCCGCTTTCCCGACCTTCTGCACCTCGGAAAGCTCATTCAGTCTGGCCAATATCCTATCGCAAACCGGAAGAATGGCAGGCGTACAATCACACCCGGCAGGCACGAGCGAAATATGCCCGTCCTCATCGCGAACGATGATTGGATTCTTGTCGGACATGTACCGCCACTCGTCAGTCGCATGCAGGGCCGCCTCTTCCCTCGGATCAAGCCTTGCCGCCACCACCACCTCGCCTTTGAGATTCACAACTCCCTGATAACCGACCGCACGGGTAAAGATCGAACCCTGCAACCCGTATGCGCGATCCTCGTGCTGATGACCGTGGAAAAACCACCGTACGCCCATCGTACGAGCCAATCTGTCAAGCGCGGAAAAACCCTTTTTGTGACATGAAGGCGCCTCGTGCGTAACCAGAATGTCAGCTTTCTGTCTCTGGAGGTTGCCAAAGACGGACGGAAAAATCGTGGATCTATGCCGGCGCGGCACGCCTCCCCTCCACACATTCCCTTGACCGACACGACGCATGAAAGTTGCCGGACTGTAGTAGTTCGGATTCCCGTCCGGCATCCATATCTGGCCGCGAAAGACGCCCCCCAAACCTCCGATGCGCATGCCCGCCACGCAGGCGACTCGACCGTGCAGATTGTGGCCAGCGAGTTCGCTCCGCCAGAGGCGATCATAAAATTCGTCCGAATCCGTATCGTGATTGCCCGGAATCCACCAGATGTCCGTATGGGCAAGCGCCTCTTCCAACACCTCGTGCAAAGGCGCCGGAGGCTGAAGGTCGCCAAGAATGACCATGGCATCCGGCGAATAAAGCCGCGCCGCCTCGTTGATCTGATCAAACGTGCCGTGCGGATCGCCGCAGAAAAAAATGTCGGGCAAGTCCTTGAGACTCGTGCGGCGATGTCGCCTACCGCGATGTCTTCTCGCTTTGACCTGCTCTTGCGTCATGATTGAAGTTCCTGTTTGCGGTCGATGCGCAGGCGAGCCGCTCAATGAGCGGCGCTGCCTCAGTATCGACTCAATGTCTTTTGGAGACATTCACGGACTTCGCGGCGCAGTTCATCAGGCCCCTCAACAACGACGTGCTCTCGCCAGCGGAAAATATCGCCGATGAGTTCAGTCGGGTTCGTGTAAGGAACCTTCAGAACCACTTCGTCGCCCTGCTCGGTGAGCGTCTGCTTCGGATGCCATGTTTCACGCTTGAGATACGGCGCCGCCTCAGCATCGAACCGCAACACGGCAAGCTTCGGATCTCCACTCATGAAAAGACCGTAGCTCTGATTGAGATTGCGCTCAATCATGTGAAGCGGCACGCGCTTGGCCGGCGTGCCCATCACGACGACTCGCCTGACATTGTCTATGGCGAACGTTCTCAGGGCGTTCGTGGCATGACAGAAAGCATCGAGGTACCAGTGATTTCGGTAATGAACCAAACGCAGAGGCGAGACCTCACGATAGGACTCCGTCTTACGCGCGCGGCTGTAGTACGAGATCTGCAACCGCTTGCGTTCAAAGAGGGCGCTCCCAATCGTCAGAAAGGCTTCGGGCTCTCCATGAATCACCGAGGGATCGATGATCTTGACGCGACCGAGCATCTCGCGCGGTGTCTTTCCGCCTAGGCTCAGCAACCCCGCCACGCGCGAGCGCAGCGGTTCGAGATCCTTGAAAATAACCGAAGACTTGTCTTTGGACAGCGCCTTGAGCATGTCGATCGTCTTCACGAGGACATAAAGCTCCTGAGCGGAAAACCAGAATCTCTGACACTCGGAACCCATGCCGGACTTGGCCGTTGGCAGATCATAGAGATAGCCGCCGCGCGTTCGTGAATATACGATCGGAGCCTTCAGTTCCTTTCGCATGTAGCGTAGGTCGCGCTTGATCGTGGGGATACTGACCTTCAAGACATCCTGCAGTTCCTGAAGCGTGACGACGCTTTTGTCACTAAGCAGTCGATCAATCAGAACTCTGCGCATGCTGTCCTGCATTTGTTGGCTCACCCAAAACTGTCCGCCGAAGCGGACCATGCTGATACTTCTTGAAAAACTGTGCCGGGTGAAGCCGTGAATGCTTCCCCTGCTATGGAACTCATTGTATCAGCTCAAAGAACGATCCTCGGTGAGACTTTCCCGCACCACAACCCAAGACGATCGGGTGTTGCGTTGAGAACTGTACATTCAGAACGCCGAGTTGACGACCTCTGTGCCTTCAGGAATCTCCAGCTTGAATGAGGCGGGATCCATATTCTCGCGCACGATGTTGCCGAATACCAGAGACGTGCGTTGCGCGAAGGTGTCAACGAGCTGCATGCGGACAAGCTCCCCCTTGTCGTCAAACTCAATCTGCACGGATTCAAAAGAGCCGTCGGATTTTTTAGGACGAGCTTCAAGCACCGTACTTGAAATCTCCGTCACGTTCCAATCCTCTTCGAGATTGCGCTCTCCGAACAAGATGGCCGCCGGCGTGGAAGGAAGTGCTCCCTTCAGCGCCTTCTGCGTTACTTGGAAGAGTTCCGGATCATGAATCCACAGGGTTTCGCCATCGCTCATGATGCGTTGGACATAGGGCTTTTCATAAGTCCACTCGAAGCGCCCCGGACGCATGAAGCGGAAACTGCCTGAAGACGGCTTCGCAGCCTCAAACCCCGAGCGATCCCTCACTGTTTGTGTAAAGGTACCGCGAGCGCTTGAAGTCGACTTTAGAAAATGCTGCAGCTTGGCGAGAGAGCCCCCCGTTGTAGCTTTCTCGGCGGAAAGTACTGCAGCTGGCGCGAGACAAAGTCCGATAACGATCGTACGACGCTTCATAGAAATCCGGCGCGGAAGCCTCTGTCTTGGGACAGGGGAGGAAGCGCCATCCTCCTTTCTGAGTTCGGTTAAATAAGTTCTTCTCTTTTCGAGAAGCGTGATTTTTTTTTGAGTTGGCGCAATCTGAAAGTCTTGTCCGATTCAATGTTCGAACATCAAACTGCCCAGGCGTTCTCCGGCCCAAGATAAAGCCTCTCAGCCCGAGGCATCTCACCTTGTCAAAGAGCCTGAAGTTCTTGACGAGATCAAGCGTTTGGTTGAGCTTTCAGGCAAGAGTATTGACTTAGTTCTCCGGTACTAGAATTTCACGACGACCCGCACTATTGGCCTTGCTCACTACGCGGGCCTCCTCCATGGCTTCGAGAAGGTTGGCGGCTCGGTTGTACCCGATGCCCAGATGACGCTGCACAAATGAGATCGTAGCCCGTCGTTCGCGAAGCACGAGATCGACCGCCTTGTCGTAGAGTTCATCCGACTCTCCCGATCTACGGCCGCCGACAGAAGCCGCACCGCCGTCCGCGCCGTCCTCCTCCTGATCCTCCGTGACGCTGTCAATGTAGTCAGGCTCTCCCTGCTTCTGAAGCTCCGTAACGACGCGAAGCACCTCGTCATCAGCCACAAAGCAGCCTTGGATGCGTGTCGACTGCGGAACGCCCGGACGACGAAGCAGCATATCGCCCCAACCGAGCAGAGATTCCGCCCCCGATTCGCCCAGAATAACGCGGCTGTCGATGCCGGAGGCAACCTGAAAGGATATGCGCGTTGGCACATTGGCCTTGATGAGACTGGTCACCACATCGACCGAAGGACGCTGAGTGGCAATGATCAAATGGATCCCGGCCGCACGAGCCTTCTGGGTGAGGCGGGTAATTTCCCCCTCAACCTCCTTGCGGTTCGTGAGCATCAGGTCGGCCAGCTCGTCGACGATGCAGACGATGAAGGGCCAGACTTCGAGCGGCTTCTTGACCGGATCTTCGGGGGCCTGCGTAGGATCGGAAATCGTCTCGCCGCTTTCAGCAGCCCTGCGGATCTTCTCGTTGTAA
>CABUOH010000070.1 GCA_902493085.1 uncultured Sutterella sp.
AAGTCGGGCTGAGCAGAGGAAATCTTGTCGCATAAGACCGTCCCGACATCTTCCGGCGTGATCCCGAGATGAGCTCCCGCCATGGTGTTGACCCATTCAATGACGCCTTCCTCTCCCTTGAGAATGACGACCCCTTCGGGAAGGAGCTCAAGCGTCTGCCGATAGCGTGCGTCGCGTGCTTCGAGCCTCGCCTGCATGTAGTGCTCCTCATCCACGATGAGCTTGCCTGCATAGACGGCCAGGAGCGCAAAGACCGAAACGCCCATGCAGAAAAAGAGCGCGGCCGCATTTCCCGCAACGCTCAGCCAAAGAACAGCCGAGATGAGCGCAACAACGATCAGGCCGCCCACGATCAAAATGCCGAGAAACTGGGTTCGGCGCCCTCGGGCCGACATCACTTCGGACATGTCGTTTCCTTCCTCAAGTCTTGACATTGACGCGAATGCGCTCATGCCAAGAGCGGTCAAGCTTCGAGCCTTCTTCAGCTCAGTCGATTCAGCTCAGTTGATTCAACTCAATCGAGCGGACGGCAGCGGTAGCCGACACCGCGAACGGTTTCAATGAGGTTTTCCGCCGCCGTCCCCGCAAGCGCCTTGCGAAGGCGCAGCATGTGTACGTCCACCGTTCGTTCATCAACAAAGGCGTTGCCCCAGACGTGCTCAAGAAGCTGACCTCGAGTGAAGACGCGTCCCGGACGAGAGGCAAAGAGAAGCAAAAGCCTGAACTCCTTGACGCTCAGCTTGAGAGGGGCGCCGTCGGCCGTCGCCTCGAACCGCGTCTCGTTCATGAGGAGCGGGCCGCAGCGAACGATCTCCTCCAGACGGTCATCGACGGGCTGCACCGCCGCCTCGCGCGCCCGCCCCTCAGCACTTGCTCGGCGAAGCACGGCACGAATGCGGGCAGTGAGTTCACGGGGCATGAAAGGTTTGACGACATAGTCGTCTGCGCCGGCATCAAGCCCTTCGACGCGGTCCGCTTCGTCGCCGCGGGCGGTGATCATCACGACAGGCACCGACGCGTTGTCGGCATCGGCCCGGACTTCGCGCAGAAAGTCGAAGCCTGAGCCGTCGGGCAGCATCACGTCAAGAAGAATGAGATCGAGCCCGCCCGAGTGCAGCGCGGCGCGGGCCTCGGCAAGGGTGGCCGCCTTGACGACCTCGTGGCCGTCCGTCTCGCAGATAAAGGCGAGGAGCTCGCGGATGGCGGTTTCGTCCTCGACGGTTAGCAGTTTTGCCATAGATGCCTTGTCGCAGTAGTTGTGGGGTGGATCAGCCTTCGGCGGAACCGTTTCGGCCGGCATCCATTTTGCCAGTATAGAACTCGTGGCGCACGTCCGCACCTTCTTCGATGTAGATCACGGCCTCACACACATTCTTGACGTGATCGCCCGCGCGTTCGAGCGAGCGACCGATCCAGGTGAGCGCAATGGCACCCTCGGTCGCCGACGGATCCTGCATCATGTGCACGATCAAGCTCCGGAGCGTTGTGCGGTAGACGTCGTCAACAAGCCGGTCTCGGGCAATGACTTCGCGCGCGAGCGTCGTGTCGAGCCGCGAGAGCGCCAGGATCGAGTCGTCGATCATGTGCGCGACCGTGCTGACGGCCATGATGATGGCGGAACGGTTTTCAAGAAGAGAGGCATCAAGCCCCTTGAGTTCAAGAACACTGACGGCCATATTGCGGATTTCGTCGCCCATGCGCTCAAAGTCGACGGAGACGCGGCTCATGCCGATGAGCGTGCGAAGATCGCGCGCTGCGGGCTGGCGGCGTGCGAAGACGGACTCGATGCGCGCATCCACGGAAACCTCGTAGCCGTTCACCTCTGCATCGCGGCTCATGACGGCTCGAGCCTCATCAGCGTCTAGCTTTTCCAGAGCATCAGCCGCCTTGACGAGCTGCTCGCGCACGAGCCTGCCCATGGCGGTTACTTCCGCGAGCACTTCCTCAAGATCGCGGTCGTAGCTTTTGACGATGTGGTTCATGATGTCGATTCCTTTCTTTTTTAACCGAAGCGGCCGGTAATGTAGTCTTCCGTCGCCTTTTTCTGCGGGCGGGTGAAGATGTCGGCCGTTGGACCGGCTTCGATGAGTTCGCCCAAGTAGAGGAAGGCCGTGTAGTCCGAGACGCGGGCGGCCTGCTGCATGGAATGGGTCACGATGACGACCGTGTAGTCGTTCTTCAGCTCCTCGATGAGTTCCTCGATGCGGGCGGTTGAAATTGGGTCCAGCGCCGAGCACGGTTCATCGAGAAGCAGAACCTCGGGCTTGACGGCGATGCCGCGGGCAATGCACAGACGCTGCTGCTGGCCGCCCGACAGACTCGTGCCGGGTTCGCGCAGCTTGTCCTTGACGTCGTTCCAGAGCGCCGCCTTCTTGAGGGCCCATTCGACGCGGTCATCAAGCTCGGACTTGGAAACGTTTTCGCGAAGACGGATGCCGTAGGCGATGTTGTCGTAGATGCTCATGGGAAACGGCGTCGGACGCTGGAAAACCATGCCGACGCGACTTCTGAGCGTGCAGTCGTCGATCGTGCCCGAAAGAATGTTGACCCCGTCGAGCATCAGCTCGCCTTCCGCGCGCTGCCCCGGATAGAGGGCATACATGCGGTTGAAGGTGCGCAGAAGCGTCGACTTGCCGCAGCCCGACGGTCCGATGAAGGCCGTCACCCGACCTTCCGGAATGGCGAGCGTGATGTGCTTGAGGGCGTGGAACTTGCCGTACCAAACGTTTAGATCGTTCACCGCGATCTTCGTCGGAAGTCCATCGAGGTTCATGGCGGTCATGCTGTTTTGATCAATGCTGTTCATGTTCGTTTCTTTTCAAGTCAGTTCAATGCCGTCCGCGGCCGTCTCAGCGGGAGCGGCGGCGTTCGCGCAGGATGATGGCGCCGAGGCTCATCAGAAAAACAAGCGCAACGAGAACGAGCGAGGTTCCATACTGGAGATGGCGGGTGCCTTCGATGTTCGTACCGGACGTTGCCATCACGTAGACGTGATAGGGAAGCGCCATAACGGGCTCGAAAAGCGAGACGCCGTCCTTCTGGGTAAAGAAGACCGTGCCGGTGTACATCACGGCCGCGGTTTCGCCCGCAGCGCGGGCGAGCGCGAGGATGGCGCCCGTCAAAATCCCCGGCAGGGCATTGGGCAGAATCACCTTCATGATCGTTTCAAAGCGCGTTGCGCCGAGCGCGAGCGAGGCTTCGCGCCAATCCTGCGGGATCTGCTTGAGCGCCGTTTCCGTCGTATTGATGATAATCGGCAGGCTCAGCACGGCAAGCGTGAGAATGCCCGAGAGAAGGCTCACCCCGAAGCCGCAGAAAACCACGAAAAACGTAAGACCGAAAAGCCCGAAGATGATCGACGGCACACCGGCAAGGTTTGCGATTGAAAGACGAATTACCGTAATGACGGGAGAGTCGAGGTTGTATTCGTTGAGAAACACGGCGCTCATGACGCCGAGAGGCAACGCGATCACGAGGGCACCCGCAGCAAGCAGGAAGGTGCCCACGATGCAGGGCCAGATGCCGCCTTCGCTCATCATGTTGCGCGGCGCTTCGGTGAAGAACTCCCAACTCATGGCCGGCATGGCGCTCCAGATGATGACGCCGAGCATCGAAACAAGCGAGAGCACGCATACCAGCGCAGCACCGCGCATCACGGAAAAGCCGGCAAGACCGGAAAGCTTGCGCATCTTGAGATCTTTCATCATGCGCTCCTCAGGGAGAGACGGCGCGTGAGGTACCACGCAGCGAGATTGAAGGCGAAGGTAATGAGGAAGAGCAGCAGGCCCGCGGCGTAAAGCGCATGGTAGTGCTCGCCGCCCACGGCGGCCTCGGCCATCTCGGCCGCGATGCCTGCCGTCATGGGACGGATGGGATCGAAGATGCTTTCGGGAATGATGCCCGCACCGCCCGCGACCATCAGCACGACCATCGTTTCGCCGATGGCGCGCGAGAGTCCAAGCATGACGGAGGTGCCGATGCCGCCCATGGCCCAGCGAAGCTCGACGCGGCATAGCGTCTCCCAGCGCGTGGCGCCCAGAGCAAGGGAGGCTTCGCGAAGCGCACCCGGCACGTTCCGAAGGGCGTCCTCGGAAATGGAGGCGATCGTCGGAATGCACATGAAGGCCAGCATCAAGCCGGCATTGAAGAGATTGAGCCCGGTGGGCAGATTGAACGTGTTCTGAAGCCACGGCGCGACGATCACCATGCCGATGAAGCCGATGACAACCGAAGGCAGAGCCGCCATCAGTTCAATGACGGGCTTGAGAATTCGAGCGGCCCAAGCGGGAACCGCACAGTGCAGAGCCGCGGCGGTCAGGACGCCGAGCGGCACCGCAATGACGGCGGTCAGGACGGCGGCGGAAAAGGAGCCGACAATCATGGCGCCGAGGCCGAAGACGGGCGGCTCATCAGTCGGATACCAGTCCGTCGTAAATAGGAAATCCCAGATATGGACGTCCTTGAAAATCGGAAGAGCCTGTGCGAGCAGGAAAAGCACGATGGCCGCCAGAGCGAGCACGCTCACGCAGGCCACGCTGCCTGAAGCTCTCCGGAACAGCGTGTCTGCTGATCTGTAGTTGAGCATGAGGGATCCTTGAAGAAGCGGGATCTTTTCGGAACTTAAACGAACGCCGGCCGAATCGAGGGCGATCGGCCGGCGTGCTTCAATCGGTTGTATTGGCCGCTTGCTGTTCGCCGGTCAGGCGATTACTTGAGCGGAACAAAGCCGGACTTGGAAACGAACTGCTGGCCCTCGGCGGAAAGAGCGTAGTCGACGAGTTTCTTGGCGTCGCCCTGCGGCTCACCGGAGGTGAAGAGATAGAGTTCGCGCGAGATGGGCCAGGTGCCGTTCTTGGCGGTATCGGCACCAGGCTTAATGCCGTTGACGACGAGCCCCTTGACCTGGCTGTCGAGATAGCCCACGCCGATGTAGCCGATGGCATTCGGATTTCCGGCCACGGCTTGGACGACACCGCCCGAAGAGCTCTGAAGGAGCGCACGCTGAGAGACGCGGGTCTTGCCCATGACGAGTTCCTGCCAGGACTCGAACGTGCCTGAAGACGAATCGCGGCCGACCACGACCACGGGAGCGTCGGCGCCGCCGAGCTCCTTCCAGTTCTTGATCTTTCCGGCAAAGAGATCGCGCAACTGCTCCATCGTAAGAGAGACGACGGCGTTCTTCGGAGAAACGACCGGAATGATGGCGTCAAGCGCGACAGGAATCTTGACGGGATTGATGCCGTGAGCTTCGAAGTCCTTCTTTTCCTTGCTCTTGAGGTCGCGGCTCGACATGGCCACATCCGTCATCTTGTCGCGAAGCGCCTTGATGCCGTTGCCGGATCCCGTGCCGGAAATCGTCACGACGACCCCGGGATTCTTCTCCATGAAGGCTTCGGACACCTGCTGCATGACCGGAAGAACCGTCGTGGAGCCGTTGACGTTGACCGTGCCGGCTGCAAACGACGTGCCGCAAGCGGCAAGAGCGGAAGCGGCGCACACAAGGGTCACGACGCGGCGGCGGGAAAAGATGGTGTTCTGCATGATGAATATATGTTCCATTCAATTTGAAAAGTTGTGCAGGTGCTGTTCTCCTGCACATGTGCGCAGTATGAACACCCGGCTTGACGCCGCCGTGAATATTTCATGACGTTTTCATGACAATGAACACCCGGACAGAGGGGCCATTTCCTTAAAAGCACTTAAGAAACGTTCTCATTTATTGCGCAAGATCAAAAACCTAGTGATTTAGTCGGATTCTTATTCGGACCTTAACCACACCCGAACGCAGTCGGGTTACCATGCATCACATGGAAAGGGACATCAGGGGTCTCAATCTCCTCCCCTCCGTTCTGCCAGAGGCCGGCAGAACGCGTGTTCCTCTTTCGGTTCATTTGCGGAATCTGGTAGTTCCGCGATCTCTTGCACGCCCGGCCGGGTTTTCGGCCGGGCTTTTTTTTGACGTCTGTCTCCGCACCCCGCATGACGCCGCAACCGCAAAAAAAAAGGAGGACCCTGCGAGGAATCCTCCTTTTCTCATCCGTTCAAAAGTCACGCGCTGATCAGCGAACGAAGGCCTTCTGAGCGTCTATCGGCAGCGCTCGGTAGCCGAGACCGCCCTTCAGCTGCATTTCGAAAGCCGGCTTTGTCTCTCCCCAGCGAAATTCCGTCAACACGGGCGCCGGACCGGTCTTGCTGCCCGTACCAATGCTCGCCCAGTAAACGAAAACAGAATTCTTGTCGGCCTGAT
>CABUOH010000071.1 GCA_902493085.1 uncultured Sutterella sp.
AGCAGGTTAATCCCATGGCCGGTCCCGCATTCGCGGGCTATAGTGAAGGAACTTCTGATCCCTTCCGAAGGAGCCCACATGCGAACCGTCCCGACGCTCACCCTTTCCGTCCTCGCGATGGCGTCCCTTGAAGCCATGGCCGCGCTCTCGATCTCCGTGCCGCCCGCCTGGCTCAAGGCCGAGGTCTCGCTTCCCGCGCACAGCCGCTCCCCGCTCGTCGTGAGGCTCTCTCCCGACATGAAGGCCTGCCGGGCCCAATACGGAAAGGAGGCCGCTCAAAAGTGCAGCCGCCGCTTCGGCCTGGCCGCCTCGCGCGTTGCCGGCGTCTCGCTGACCCCCGCACTCGAGGGCGTCTGGCGATGGGAATCCCCGGGCGAACTTGCCTTCACGCCTGAGGACCCCTGGCCCGAACGCACGTCCTTCAAGATCGATCTGTCCGGCCTTAGGCTTCCCTCCGAAACAACGCTCAGCACGCCGAGCGTCGACTTCGCGACGCCGCCTCTTACCATGAACGCAGGGCGCGCCAACTTTTGGATGGACCCCGCCGTCTCGGGCGAACGTGCGCTGACGGTCGACGCCGTTTTCTCTACCGCCGTCACCGACACCAAGGCCTTCGAGGAATCGATCACGATCGAGGTTCCCGAGCAAAGCGGCATTGTCTTCGCAAGCCCCGTCTTCATCTGGAACCACGACCGAACGGGACTCTACGTGAAGCTCCCCGTCAGAACGCTCGGCAAAGCCGCCGACGTCCGCATTGCCTTTCCAAAGGCGGCTGCGGCCTGGACAGCTCAGGACGGCCGTCATCCGGTCGTGAAGCCGGGCTTTGAAAAGGCCGCCGTGAGCTTCACCGTGCCCGCCGCCCACGCCCTCTACAAAATAGGCGAGACCACGCTCAGCCCGCAACGCACCGAAACGCTCGAGCAAGTCTACGAACTGACGCTTCGTCCCTCGCTTCTCACGAAGCCCTCCGACCTTGCGGCAGCGCTTCGCGTCACGGCACTTCCAGCACGCATGAACGAAGAAGCCGTCTCGCCCACCGACTGGCGAAGGGCGCCCGCCGTGACGCCCGACGTGCTCAAGCGCGGCGAGCCCGTCTCCGTGACGATCGGCCAGGATCCCGATGCGCCTTCCGACCGCATCCGCTTCCTTTTGAAGGCAAAGCCGGGCGACTTCCTGCAGCTGAGCCTACCCGAGGGCTTCGGTCCGGAAAAGCACGCGGTGCTTGACCGGACCTGGTCTACCGTGCTTTCAGCCGCCGATCCGGGCGCAGCCGTCGGCTTCCTGCAGCCGGGCAGCATGATGACGCTCTCGGGCGCAAGAACGCTCACGCTCATGGCCGACGGCGTCGAGCGAATCCGTTGGCGCATCGAACGCATCAGGGATCCCTACCTCGCACTCACGGCACAGAGCCCGAGGGCTCATGAAACCGTGACGCATGCGGACGCGCTCGCCGAATCGGCCGAAGGCGTCATCCCCGTCGAACCCGGACGGCGCTTTCTTTCCCTGTCGCTAGACGAGGCGGCGCTCCCGGGCGGCCGTGCCGGACTCTTTCAGATCATGCTCACGGGGGAAAGAAAAGCGAAGGACGGCTCAGGCAGGATCGCCTGGACTGCCGCCGCCTCGGCCGCCAAGCGCGTGCTCGTCACCGACACGGCCCTCATCGCCAAAACTGCGCGCGACGGCAGCCACGTCGTCTACGCGGCGGACCTCGCCCGAGGCGCGCCTGCGTCGGGCCTGCGCGCCGAACTGCTCGGCGCCAACGGCGTGCCGCTTGAAGCCGTCTCGACGGACGCCTCGGGCGCTGCCCGCTTTGCCACAACGCGAGGTCTCGTGCGTGAAAAGGCGCCCGCCGCAATCGTCGTCACGAACGAAGCCACGGGCGACCTTGCATGGCTCTCGCTCGCAGACGCCTCGAACATCGATCGTGACCATGACTTCAGCACGGCCGGACGTCTCGTCTCCGAGGACGGCCTCACGGGACTTGTCTTCTCCGAACGCGGCATCTACCGCCCCGGCGAAACCGTGCATGCGGGCCTCATCGTGAAGACCGCGGACTGGCACGAACTCCCCGCGGGCCTCCCCGTCACGCTCCGCATCACGGACGCCGCCGGCCGCACGATGCTCGAAACCGCCCCCGCGCTTTCGCCCGAAGGCACGGCCTCAGCCGACTGGACGATCCCGGCGGACGCGCTGCCGGGCGTCATCCGACTCGATCTCCTCGCAGGGGACGTCGTGCTCTCCACGCACCATGCGGCGATCGGCGACTTCACGCCTGAAGCGATGCGCCTTTCAGCCCGCATCGACGGCGCCGCGCCGGGCTGGATGAAGCCCTCGGACCTGCGGGTCGACGCTTCGCTCGCCATGTCCTACGGCGCCGCCGCGGCGGACAAGACAGTGCGGGGGCGCCTCGTCCTCTCGCCCGCGCGCACCCTCAAGTTCCCCGGCCTTGCCGACTGGAGCTTCGTCGATCCGACGCCCTTTGAGGGCGCGCTTGACGACGTGAAGGTGAAGGCCGTCCAAACCGACGCATCGGGACATGCTGCGCTCACGCTTCCCTTGAGCAGCGCCGCGGGCACCCTTCAGGGAAAACTCCTTCTCGAAGGCTTTGAAAACGGCGGCGTCAGAGCGGCAACGGAAAATGTCGACTTTTTAATCTCTCCTGCCGACGTCATGCTCGGCTGGCGCAGACTTGCCGATTCCACCCTTCCCAAGGACGGCATCGCAATGCCCGCTTCCGAGGCCTTCTGCTGGATTCGCCGGGATGAGGACCGCACATTCGAATTCCTGCTCGTCGACCGCTTCCTCAAGCCCTGCGCCGAACGTCCCCTCACCGTCGCCGTCATGGCGCGCAGATCCGTCACGGAACTCGCCGCCGACAGCACCGGACGGTTGCGCTACGACGAGCGAAGCCTCGAGCGCCAGCTCTCCGAATCGAGTCTCGTCACAGACGCCAACGGCCGCACGACGGCCGCGCTCGAAACTTCGATGCCCGGCGACTTCACCCTCGTCGTGAAGGACGGCGAGGGCCGCATCCTTGCCCGCCTTCCCTACCGGGTTGCAGGCGAAGACCTGCGGCCCGCGCTCGCGGGCGAGCTGCCGTCCGCCACTGCGAAGCTCGTCACAAACAAGTCGACTTATGAAGCCGACGAATCCATGCTGGTCGACATAGTCTCTCCCTTCGAGGGACTTGCGCTCGTCACGCTTGAAGCCGACCGCGTGCTCGCCGAGCACTGGGTGAAGGTGAAGCCCGGCACGAACAGAGCGCAGATCCGGGTGCCCGAAGACTACAGCGGACGCGCCTTCGCAAGCGCCTCGCTCGTGCGCGCCTCCAAGGATGCCGCGCGCTTTCTCAAGGCCTACGCCCGCACGACCGAACCCGTTTCGATCAACATGGCGCCCCGCACCCTCAACATTGCGATTGATGCGCCCGATGCCGTCGCCGATGCACGCGACCTCAAGGTCACCGTGAAGTCCGACGTTCCGGCCCGCGTCTTTCTCTGGGCGGTCGACACCGGCATTCTGTCTCTGACAGGCTATCGAACGCCTTCGCCCGTTCACGCCCTCCTTGAAGACCGCGCGCTTCAGGTCGACACGCGGCAGACGCTCGAGGGCCTCATGCCCGAAGGCATGAAGCTGCCCGGCGAAGCGCCGTTCGGAGGCGGCTTTGCCTCGAAGTCCATGGCCGCCGACGCCATGGCGAATCCCTTCCGCCGCACGATGGACCGCGCCGCCGTCTGGTGGGCGGGCAGTCTCGAAACCGATTCGAGCGGCCGCACCGCTACGGTTTTGCTCCCGCCCGAATTCAACGGCAGCGTGCGCCTGATGGCCGCAGGCGCCGCCCCGGGCCGCGTCGGCGCCGCCTCAATCGAGACCGCCGTGAGGGCCCCCTTCATTCTCACGCCGATTCTGCCGGGCTTTGCCGCACCGGGCGACGTCTTCGCGGGCGTCGTCTCCCTCAACGGCGAGGCCCCCTGGAAGGGCGTCCTGACGCTCGGCCTGCCCGACGCCCTCAAGGCCTCGGTGCTCAGCGCGCCCATCTCGCTTGAGGTGCCCGGAGAAGCCGCCGCGCGCTTTGAAATCACGGCGGGCGCCGTGCGCGGCGCCGTGCCCGTTGCGGTGACGGCAACCTCGGACAAGGGAGTCTCCCTCGCGCGAACCGCGTCCCTCTCGATCCGCCCGGCCGCCCCGAAAGCCTGCGACGTCGCCTGGTCGCCCTTGGGCGACGCAAAGAGCGCAACCGCAACGATCGCCCCGCGGCTTCTGCCCTTCGAAAACAAGACGACGCTTACCCTTTCGACCACTCCGCTGCCGCTCGCTCACGGCCTCATGCAAAGCCTTCCGCAGGCCGCATGGCATTCGTCCGACGCGGCGCTGAGCGCGGCCATGCCGTGGGCCCAGCTCGTCAATGCGCCCGCCGTTGGTCATCCCGATGCCGACGCAGATGCCCGGCGTCGGGATGCGGCCGCCCGCATTCAGAAGGCGCTCGAGACGATCGAGTCGCAGCTCGCTTGGAACGGCCTCTCGACCTGGCCGTGGAGTGCGCCGAGCCTCATGCAGACCGCCTGGGCGCTTGACTTCGTGCTCACGCTTCGCGAACACGGCCGCGACGTTCGTCCTGAACTCGTGCACCGGCTCGTCGCATCGCTCGGCAATGCGCTCGACAACCTCACGCCCGAAACGCTCGCCGAAGGCGCACCGCCGCCTGGGCCCTTGCCCAACTCACCCGTGAAGGCACGCTCGAGGCCGAGCGCATTGAAGCGCTCAGAAATCGAATGGACGCCCGCAAGCTTCCCTGGCGCAACGACCCGGCCGCGCTCTACATGGCGTACGCCTACCGCCTGATGCGCCTCTCGCATGAAGCGGACGCACTGCAGAAGGAATCCGTCAAGATCGATGTCTCCAAAGCGGCCGGCGGCGACCTCATGACGATCGGCGGCATTCCCGCCCTGGCGGCCGCCGTGCGGCTTTCGCCCTCGGGCGAAACCTCCGGGCTTCTCCTGAAGACGCTCAAGAGCCGGCCGATCGAATCGCTCTCCACGCGCGAGCGCGCATTCCTTGCGAGCGCGCTTCTCTCAACACCCGCCGACGGCAGTCTTGAAAAGAGGCTCAACGCCGTCACTCTTGCCTGCACGTCGCCTGAGCCGAAGCACCGACCCGCCGAATCGCTTCTCAAGGGCGATGGGTTCGTGACGTTGTCGGCGCCAGGCTGCACCGCCTTCAGCATCTCGTCCGACGCCTCCCTCAAGGGGCTCTTCAGCCAGACGACCGCCGAGGGCTGGCCCGCCGAACCTGCCCAAAAAGCTGTCGGAAACGGACTTGAAATCGTCAAGCGCCTTCTCAACGACGCGGGCGAGCCCGTCTCGTCGGTCAAGGCGGGGGACGTTGTCACGGTCGAAATCCGCGCACGCCGCATTTCGGGCTCGGCCGAATCGCCCGTCGTCATCACGGATCTCTTCCCCGGCGGCTTTGCGCCCGCCGCAACGGACGAAAGGCTTGAAGGGCTTGACGTGCGACAAAGCGTTGTTTCCGAAGATCGGCTCGTGGGCATCTGCATGCTCAACGGCTCCGAATCGACGTTTACCTATCGACTTCGCGCCCAAACACAGGGAC
The DNA here is from genome assembly GCA_902493085.1 of uncultured Sutterella sp. GTDB lineage: Bacteria > Pseudomonadota > Gammaproteobacteria > Burkholderiales > Burkholderiaceae_F > Sutterella. The sequence goes on from CABUOH010000071.1 coordinate 5,611, forward strand.
AATATACGGTGCCGGCCGTTCACGCGGCCGACGGCGCCGATCCGACGATCAAGGCGCACGACAAATCCTCTACCCTCACCGTGACGCCATGACGCGCACGGAACACCCGAAGCGGAGCAACTCATGAGAAGGTTGGCCCGTCTGCTTCTGGCCGCCGCCGTTCTGGCGGCAGCGGCCGGCGGCGGACTCATGATCTGGGCAAAGACCCAGCCCAAGCCCGGACTCATTCCCGAAGACACGCACTGGTCCCAGGCCGTCACGGATCGCGACGGCCGGCTTCTTCACCTCACACTCTCCGAAGACGGCGCCTATCGCCTGCCCGTCCTTCAGGGAGCGGTGTCGCGCGAGGCCCTCGACGCAGCCGTGCGCTACGAAGACCGGTTCTTCTACTCTCACCCCGGGGTCAACCCCTTCTCAATCGTCCGCGCCGCATGGTCGACCTTCACGGGCCCGCGCCGCATCGGCGGCTCGACCATCACCATGCAGCTCGCCCGCAGGCTTCAGGGACTCGACACCCGCAGTTGGCGCGGCAAGCTCGAGCAGATGCTCTGGGCGCTGCGCTACGACATGCACTACACCAAGGACGAGATCCTCACGGCCTATCTGACCCTG
>CABUOH010000072.1 GCA_902493085.1 uncultured Sutterella sp.
TCTCGGGCGTTTGGAAGTCGGTTGTGCCGATCGTGCGAGAGGAGGTCTGGGAGACGTAGCCCGCGGCCACGCGCGCGTAGCCCAGACGCTCGATCGAATAGCCCAGACCGACCTGCCCGGTCATCATCTCATTCTTGTAGCGTGCGACGGCCTCACCGTTGTCGTAGACGTTGAAGGGCGACACCAGATATTCGACGCTCGGATTGACGAACCAGTCGGAGCCGGGCCCCAGGGGCTGATAGAACTCAACGCCGGCTCTCCGATTCTTGCCCGCCTGAATTTCAGACCTCAGCTCGGCGCCCCAAGGGTTGAGCCACCCCCAGGTGTGCGACAGAAGGACCGTGAAGGTGTGCTCGTCGCGAAAATCCGTTTCGAGCGAGCCGCCGAACCGAATGCTCGAATAGCCGGGCTTCTTCTCCTTGGGCTCGAAGACGAGCACTTCAGTCCCTTCGGGCCCGGGTTCGAAGCGGTAGCCCACCGAGCTGTAGGCGCCGTCCGCCCAGACGCGCCTGCTCGCCTCGTCGATTTCCGCATTGGTGACGGGGCGCGACGTATCAATGTCAAGCTCGTTGAGAATCGCTTCGGGATTGGCGACCTTGAGGCCCTCGACCCGGACGGCTGCGACCTCGTGCGCGTCCTTGCGCGTGTGCGGCATGACGGCGCCCTTGCGGGTTTCGTCCCAGGCGATCCACTGCGCGCGGTCGGGAGCAGCGAGGCGCTCAAGGCGGTCGCGGACCTTCTGCGCCGCATCGTAGCCGCGCGCGATGATCTTGTCGCTCTTCTTGAGATCCGCGCTCGTGAAGTCATCGAGGTCAGGCGTGATCAAGATGTCCTCTGGACCCAGATCGGCGAGCGACTGCCTGACGTTCTGCTCGGTCAAGAGGTTCACCATCTGCGCCATCACCGTGACCACGTTGCCGAGGTCCGCGCGCTTGAGAAGCGGCGTGCCCACGTTCACCGCAATGATGACGTCGGCGCCCATCTCCCGGGCGAGCGTCACGGGCAGATTGTCAAGCAGTCCGCCGTCGACGAGCATGCGGTCGTGAATCATCACGGGCGCGAAGACGCCCGGCAGGGACATGGAGGCGCGCATCGCCATCCCGAGGCTCACGTCCTTTTGAAGCACCACGCGCTCGCCGGACACGAGATCGGTTGCGATGGCGCCGAACGGGATGGCAAGCTCCGTCAGGTCGTTCACATAGTTGACCGGCCCCGTCTTGTCATTGAGAAAAAGGTCGAGTTCCTCGGACGGAATGACGCTGTCGGGAAGCTTCACGCGGCCGTCCCGTCCGAACTCGATGCCCGAGACCGCCAGATTCTTGTAGTCGTCCACCTTGAGGCGCCAGGGCAGCTCCTCGCGGTCGGCGCGGGGCGCCATCATGCGGTCCCAGTCGACGCCGAGCACGATGTCGCGGATTTCAGCGGCGCTGTACCCCGCCGCATAGGCGCCGCCCACCATGGAACCCATGGACGTGCCCGTCACGACGTCCACCTTGATGCCGAGCTCCTCGATCACGTCAAGCACGCCCGTGTGCGCAAAGCCGCGGGCGCCGCCCCCGGAAAGCACCAGCCCCACGCAGGGCCGGTGCTCCGCACGGCACCGCGCGCGCACCTCATCAGCCGTTTTGGCAAAGGGCTGCGTGCAGCCGGCGGCAAGACCGAGGGCCGCAAGCGTCGATATCGCAATCTTCTTTATCTGCATGGGCTTTATCTGCATGGGCATGTAGCGAAGCCGGAAATGGCGTGGTTCGAGTTGATAATCCTGTCCCGAGGCGAATCTTGTCCTGAGACGCCGGCAAAAAAGGCCGCAGCCCCCGTGCGGGATTGCGGCCGTCCGTTCAGCGGGAACGCATTGAACCGCCCGCATACGCCTGATGATAGCGCGCGGGCAGGTTCTCGTACGATTTCCGAGACGTTTTTTTGGCGTCTTCTCAGTCGAGCGCCTTGCCTTCGGGCGACTTCGCCTTCGGGCATCGGTTGAGAAGACCTTCCTCAATCATGGCGGGATTCGGGCGCGGCGCCTCGATCATGCGCATCGTGTTGGCGTCCGTATGCTCGAACTCGCCCTTGACGCCCGGAATCTCGAGCTTGGTGACCTGCTCGTAGCTGAAGCGTCCGTCCTCATGGAACTTGAAGACGATGTCCCAGGATTTCGTGAGGAAGGCCTCTTCAAGGAAGGGATTCGAGCAGATGCCATTGACCGTTTGGCCGCGTTCGGCGTGCAGGCGGATCTCTTGCGCGCCCGGCTCTGCCGTTCCCTCGGCCATCGCAATCTGTCCGCGCGGAATGGCAAGCGTCATGTAGATTCTGCGGGTTTCGGGCTCATAGAGAAGATAGCCCACCTGATCGTGGAAGGCGGCGAGCTCTCCGGGCTTCGTAATGTGCACGTGGTAGCGCAGCCCGTAGAGAACCTGAGGACCGTTGTTCTGCGGATCCATCACCTCAAAGTCCCACGTCTCGACATAGGGCTCCGTCTCGGGACCGCCCGCCTGCGGATGCGTGTCGACGCCGTCGTCGCCGAACCACTTGCCTGCGAGCGGCGCGATGGGTCCGAGCATGGAGAGCGTGTCCGGATTGGCCGGCGCTTCGGTATAGATGTCCTTGTGCTTCATCGCACGAACTCCTTTTATCCATTTATGTGCAGAAATCCGCGTCCCGTTGAAGCTGAGCTTCTCAGCGATGTGCTTCGAAAGGCGCACGGATCCGAAAATCTGCAACGGCTGCGCGCTTCGTCGGCCGATGCCGTCCGGACACGCCTCCCGCCGTGTTTTCCGCCGTTGAGCGGCGGAACTTGGTGTTACCATTACGAATTCCCTATTCTAACCAAATCCGTGAACATGCCCCGCTCCAGTCACACAGCCGCAACCGTGATCGGCCTCATGGCCGCCTTTGCCGCTGGCGCCTCGCCGACCGCGCCGTCGGCCACCGCTCCCCTGAGCTTCGGCGACGCCCGAGTCCTCCTGCACGAACGCGCCGACATCATGGCCGCCGACCGTGCGGAGATCGCCCGTGCCGAATCCGAAGCCGAAGCCGCGAAGTCGCTCTCCGGCCCCAAGGTCGAGTTCGACGTCAAGCAGGTCTGGGGCACCAAGACGGTCGACATGGGCATCGACACCGGACTCGGGCAGCTCGGCGGCCAACTCGGCGGAATGCTTGAAGGAGCGCTAGGAGAACAGGCCGGCTCCGCCATCGCCGGTCTGGCTCAGAAGTACGATCACATCAACATTCACTTCAAGGAAGACATCAGCGGGCCGCGCGCCGCCCTGACGGCCACGCTGCCCATCTACACGGGCGGCCTCATCACGGCGCAGCAGAACGCGCTCAACCACAAGGTGAACGAGACGCGTGCCGACCGCGACATCAGAGAAAACACGCTCGACGCAGAACTTGCCGCCCGCTACTGGGGCGTGCAGCTCGCGCGCAGCGTCGCAGCCCTTCACAAGCGCGTGCTTGAGGATCAAAACGAGGAGCTTCGCCGAGCCAAGCGCTTCGAGCAAAAGGGCCTCATCGCACGCGTCGAGCGCCTTGCGGTCGAGGTGGCGCGCGACAACGCCAAGCGCACGCTCGTCTCGGCCGAAGCCGACGTCGGCGTGGCCGAAGCCGAACTGATGCGCCGCCTGCGCGAAGCGTCGCTGCCCGAACTCTCGTCGCCGCTCTTCGTGCTGACGGGCGACTTGGGCACGCTCACCCAATGGCAGGACCGCGCCGCCATGCAGTCGCCCGCCATTCAGAAGATGAACGCGCTTCGCGCCCAAGCCGGCGAAGGCGTCTCGGCCGCCGAAGCGAGCTTCAAGCCCAAGGTCTACGCCTTCGGCACCAAGAACCTCATCAAGCACTACCTGACGCTCCCCGAACCCGACTGGATGGCCGGCGTGGGCGTCACCTTCACGCTCTGGGACAATCACGACCGCTTCGACAAGCTCAACGCCGCACGCAGCGTGGTCAGCAAGGCCGAAGCCGCACGCAGCGAAGCGAAGAACCAGGTGGCCTCGGCCGTCGAGGTGGCCTTTTTGCGCGTGATGCAGGCGCGCGACGAGTTCGAGCTCACGGGTTCGACCGTCGAGCTTGCTCGGGAAAACCTCAAGCTTCGCGAGGCGAGCTTCGCAGAGGGCCTCTCCAACGCCGTCGACGTCGACACGGCCCGCACGAAGCTCACCGGCGCCGAAGTCGCCCGCCGTGCAGCCGCCTACAAGTTCGTCGTGAGCTGGGCGATGCTTCACGCATCCGCCGGCGCCATGCCCGACTTCGTCAACTCCCTTGAGCGCAGCGACCTCGTGATCGTGAAGTGACTTCCTGGCTACTTTCCTCCGAACAGAACAAAATGACCGAACAAACTCAAGCGCAGGCGCCCAAGCGCGCCGCTTCCTCCGTTCCGCTTCTCGTGGGCGGCCTCTTCTTCGCAGGCATCGCGGCCTTTCTCGGCTGGGGCGTCTGGGAAGCATCGCACCCCGCCCCCGTTCCTCTTCAGGGCATGGTCGACGCCCGCACGATTTCCGTATCCGCCAAGGTGCCGGGGCGCCTCTCCGAACTCAAGGTCCGTGAAGGCGACCTGCTCAAGGCGGGCGACACGGTGGCCGTCATCGCCATTCCCGAAATCGAGGCCAAGCTCGCTCAGGTGAAGGCCCAGGAACGCGCCGCTCAGGCGAAGGAAGACCTCGCCAACACAGGCGCGCGCATTCAGGAAAAGGAGGCGGCACGCGCCGACTGGGAACGCGCCAAGGCTGCGCTCGCCCTTGCCTCCAAAACCTATGAGCGCGTCGACGCACTCTACAAGGAAGGCCTCATTGCGGCCCAGCGTCACGATGAGGCGACCGCGCAGCTCGCAGCCGCACGCAAGGTGACCGAAGCCGCCGCCGCGAAGCTTTCCGCCGTCGACGAAGGCGCCCGCGTCGAGGACAAGGCCGCCGCCAAGGCGCTCGTGGATCAGGCCAGGGGCGGCGTCTCGGAAGTCTCGAGCCTTGCCTCCGAAAGCATCGTCAGAACGCCCGCCGCAGGCGAAGTCACACGCATCGTGATGGAGGAAGGCGAAGTGGCGCCCGCGGGCTTCCCGCTCGTGCTCGTCACCGACCTCAGCGACAAGTGGGTGGTCTTCAACATCCGCGAAGACGAGCTGCCCGGCATCGAAACGGGCACCGTTCTCAAGGGTTTCCTCCCCGCCGTCGGCCGCACGGTCGAGCTCAAGGTCAACTGGATCAATCCGCGCGGCGAATACGCGGTCTGGCGCGCCACGCGGCAGTCGACGGGGTACGACCTTCGCACGTTCGAAGTGCGCGCCCGTCCCCTCGAAGACATCCCGGCCATGCGCCCGGGCATGACCGTCATCATCGAGCGCTGAGCGCACGCCGCCTATGAAGCAATGGTTTGAAGGCCTCTGGAGAGCAGCCCGCATCGAATGCAGCTACACGCGCAGCCACCCCCAACAGTGGGTGATCTGCGCGCTTTTGCCCATTCTGTGGCTTCTCGTCGTGGCCAACACCTTCGGCACGGGCCTCATGACGAAGCTCCCCATGGGACTCGTCAACGAGGATGCCGGCCCCCTTTCGCGCGAGCTCGTCATGGTGCTCGACGCCGTGCCGAGCCTCGGCCTCAGAAGCTTCGAGACCGCGTCCCAAGCCGAGGCCGCGCTCGCGCGCGCCGAAACCTACGCCACGATCGTCATCCCGAGAAGCTTCACGAAGGAGAGCCTCAACGGACGCGGCAGCACGATCGAACTCATCATCAACAAGAGCTACTACGCCGTCGGCACCATTCTCGAGGTGGACGTCAAGACGGCGCTCGCCGACGTCATGAAGCACGCGGGCGCCCTTCAGATGACCGCCGCGCGCGGCGGCTCGCTCAAGGCGGAGGCCGCCAGCCTGCGCATCGTCTCGCCCGAGGTCTATTTCCTCGGCAACACGGGCTTCAACTTCAGCGCCTATCTGCTTCCGACGCTCATTCCGGGCCTCATCGCGCTCGCCGCCGGACTCACGTTCTCGGGCGTGCTCGTTCGGGAATGGCGGGACGGCGGGGCCGCCCGGCTTCTTTCGGCCGCCAACGGATCCGCATGCGCCGCCATTCTCGGCAAGCTCCTGCCTTGGTTTCTCTTTTACGCGCTGCTGGGCCTTTGCTGGGTCTGGGGCCTCACGGGCGTGTTGGGCTGGACGGCCGCGGGCTCCGTCGCCGTCTGGCTCGGCGCCACCGTGATGCTCATCGCCTCCATGGCCGCC
>CABUOH010000073.1 GCA_902493085.1 uncultured Sutterella sp.
CTTTGTGCGGAGAGGCGCGACGCAATGCGAAGCCTGTCGACCGACTGCACCCAGTCGAAGTGCTCGGCCACGAGGCGCGTCTTGTTGGCCTGCAGCGGACCGATGAAGTGCCACTCGCCCGGATCTTCCGGATGAGCCGCGCGGAAATGCACGATCTTCTCCACGCCTTCCTGAACGTAGTTTTCGCCGAATGACCGCTGACCGCAGGCGTACGCCTCCTCGCAGGCCTCGACCGGGAAGGTCTTCCCGACGGCGATGAGCCTGACGGAGCCCGCCGGCCTGCCGGCCGCGCGCTCCGCAGCCGCAAGTTCTCCGCGCACCCGTTCGAGGCGTTCGGGCAGTCCGGGCTTGAGTTCGCTCACGATGCATCTCCTGAAATCCATGGCCGAAGGAAGACGTCCTTCGCCCGCACCGAAAGTCTAACAAGGGCGGCCCTACATCGGCATTGCGCATAGTTTGACGATCCATTGACTTCGATCAAACAAACGGCGTGCATCATTTTTGAGATTTGATCCTCTGAAAACGCATGGAGATCAACAGGGCGCGTCTCCAAGCCAATCCCGGCCGACGCCGCCGTGGTTCCGCAAACTCCCGCCCCGCGCGGGTTTGCGAAGGCCAAGGGCGTGCCGCAGCCGCATTCGGCCATGATCCTCCGAGCGTCTTCAAAACAACCCGATCACAACAAATCTCCTTATAAATCATCCATATGATGAATTAAACAACCCAAAGGATCATGCAAGAGGATCACGACGTGATTCGCATAGGAGCGGGCCGAAGTACACTGGCCTTACGACGACAGCATCGTTCGAATTGAAGATCAAGCACATTAAGGAGCCTCAGCATGTCGACCGCCGCAGTTCTATCAGACTTCTTCGCCACTGCCCTGAAGGAGGTTCGCTCCGAACGTCCCGCCAGCCTTGCAAGCCGCATTCCCGCGCTTGACGAGCTGACCGACGGCGGCTTTCCCGCGAACGCCTTGACCGAGCTCTTCATTCCTCACGCAGGCATCGGAGAAGTGCGCATGCTGCTTCCCGCACTGTCCGCCATGAAGCACGTCACCTGGGTGCTGCCGGCCGACTCTGCCTTCAAGCCCTACGGGCCCGCTCTGGCCGATGCCGGCCTGGATCTCGAGAACCAGCTCTTCGCGGCGCCTTCGACGCCTGAAGAAGCCTTCTGGTGCGCCGAACAGGCAGCCGCAAGCGGCGAAACCTCGGCCGTCGTCGTCTGGCTCAACCCGCTCGTTCACGGACGGGACGGCGCCGCGCTTTCGAGACTTGCCATGGCCGCTCGGGCCACCGGCACGACGATCTTCCTGATTCGCCCGTCGAGCATGGCCTGCATGCCGTCTCCGGCCGAACTCCGGCTGATGTTGAGACCGGGCCGCCGCGGCACCGTGCATGTGCGCGCCACCCGCCGTGGTGCATTCTTCGACCGGACTCGGGAGGCGGATGTCAGCCTTGAGAGCCGCCCCGCCGCTCCCGCACGCCGACCGAGCCGCACGACGGCTGAACGCCCGGCCTTCGTCCGCCTTTCGCCCGCCTATTGAAACAACCGCCCCTTCAAAGGAGTTCCGCAGCATGACCCACATCCGCAGCACCTCAACCGTCCTCACGGCCGGCGTCAGCGTCCCCATCGGCACCCGCCTGCAGGAACTTCCCGCGCTGCTCGACGACCTCTGCGCCCGACTCGCCGGGAAGGCACATGCGTCAGGCCTCACGGGCGGCGTACTCACGCTCGCGCTCGAAGGTCTCGATGAGACCCGCCGGATCACCGTCAGCGCAGACGAATGCGATGGCCAAACCTTCGCCGACGCAATCAGCCGCTCCCTCATCCGCACGCCCGTCCCGGGATGCCTGCGCCGCCTGACGCTCTCGCTCTCGCCCGAAGCGGAAACCAATGCGCTTTCGCAAAGGCGCATGCCGACCGGGCTTGCCGCCCGTCTTCAGGCTCGCCTCGGCTCCGGCCGCGTCTTTCTTCTCAACGGGCTCGACACTGGTCTTCCTGCGCCGTCGCCCCGTCCGTCCGCTGTTGCCGACCGTTTTGCGCAACGCCCGGCGACGGGCTCCGTTCCGTCCGACGTCAGACCCGCCATGATTCTCACCGACCCCATCCCGCTTCACGACTCGGAAAACGGACCGCTCTGGCAGCAGGAAGTCCTGCATCTCGTCGACGGCCCAATGCGACAGGCTGATGACGGCGTTGTTCGCGACTACTTCGTCGCAGACAGTTCGGGCGGCCGCCGAGTCTGGCTCTACCGTTCGGCGGATGCCGGCCGACCTGAAGCGCGCTGGCATCTGCAGGGACTCTTTTCGTGAAATATCTTTGACATCCTCCCGGCGTATAAAACCACGGGGTTTCTCGGCTCGACTTTATAATGGGCGCCTCTCATCCCGAGTCCGGAACCAAGCCCGTGAAAGAACCCATTTTGCTCCACAGCTGCTGCGCGCCCTGCTCCTCCGCCATTCTCGAATGGCTTCTGCAAAACGGGTACGCGCCTCACGTCTATTACTTCAACCCCAACATCTTTCCGGAGGAAGAGTACCTCGTTCGCAAGAACGAATGCATCCGCTACTGTGAAAAGCTCTCCGTGCCGTTCACCGACGGCGACTGGGATCATGAAGGGTGGCGGCTCGCCGTCAAGGGGCACGAATGCGACCCCGAACGCGGAGAACGCTGCAGGCTCTGCTTCGGCGTACGCATGAGGGCCACGGCCGCGATGGCCGCAAAGCTCGGCATCGAGCGCTTCACGACAACGCTCGCGGGCAGCCGCTGGAAGCGTCTGGATCAGATTCGAGAAGCGGCGCTCGAGGCCGCCGCGCTTCATCCCGGCACGCTCTACTGGGATCAAAACTGGCGCAAGGGCGGCCTTCAGGAACGCCGCGGCGAAATCCTGCGGGAGGAAAAGTTCTACAACCAGCTCTGGTGCGGCTGTGAGTTTTCCATGGGTCATCTCCGCGACCGCGATCCGTCCGAGCTTCCCGCCCACGTCAAGCCTTATCTCGAAGCGCTCGGTCTCGCCCAAAAGGCCTGAACCGCCCGCACAACGTGAAGAGCCCGCAGTCTCTCATCGACTGCGGGCTCTTCGCCATCTCAACCCGAGAATCATTTCTCGTTGAGAAGCCCCCTTCTCACCTTGTAGTCACCCAGCGCCCTCTGGGCCCGGGCCGCGTCGGCCATCTTCTTGGCCACGCCGGTACAGGCATCTTCGGGCACCATGCGGTCATTCTCCCAACGGTGGCAGATCACGCCGCCTCGCTCGTCAATAACGGCGGCGCCCCAGCTGCCAACCGCAAGCCCCGTATAGGAAAGCACGAGATCCATCTCTTCATTGGCAAAGAGATTACGGCCCTCATGGATTTCGGGCGCCTTACCCAGCACGACGCCGGCAATCGTGGGGAAAATGTCGCGATGTCCGGCCCAGCGCGTCACGTCGACCTTCGCCGCCGCGGCCTCGAGACTCTCGGGAGCCCAGATCAGGATCGGCACGCCCACTTCATGATGACGATATCCGCCTGCATACGACAGGCGAAGGTTGTGGTCGCCCGTTGCCACGATCAGGAGCTCGCGCTTGAGCGCGCCGCGCCTCATGTCGTGCACGAATTCCCCCAATGCATTGGCCCCGTACTGATAGGTTTCGAGCGCGGCGTTTGCATTGTCATATTTGTCCGCCTTGATGAAGGACGGCAGGGACTTGTAGGACACCGGGTTGACCTTGACGCCGTCGGGCACGCGGTGCGGCGGGTGATTGGCCGTGGAGAGCATCACGATGAAGAGCTTCTCGCCCTTTTCATCCGCCTCCTTCAGAATCTCCTCGGCACGCTTGAACATCCAGGCATCGCCGACACCCCAAGTGCCGTTTTCAACGCCCGGATAGAGGTCCGAGAGCTTGCCCGCGCCGATGATCTCGTCAAAGCCCTGCTGCGGGAAATTGGTCTCAATCTGGCGCCAGGCTTCGGGGCCGGCCGTCAGGAAGACGGTTTTGTAGCCTGCCTTGCGGTATTCGAACATTCGGGAGAAGTCGAAGGGGTGCCGCCCGTAGCGGCTCTGCGTGATCGGATTCAGAGGCGAGTCAAAGATCAGGCCCTCAAGCGTCGGAAACGTCGCATTGCCCACGCACAGCGCCTGCTTGAAAAGAAGCGCAGAATCAAGCTCGCCGGCCAAAGCGCCCAGCGTGTCGTTGACGCCCGGCTTGTGCGCCTCAAACACGTCGCGCCCCATGGACTCCATGACGGCAAGCACGACATGGGGCTGAGATTTCAACGCCTCGCCCGAAGGCAGGGACGGACGGACTTCGGCAATCATCGCCTCTGCGTCCGAGACCTTGGCAAAGCCCATCTGCTTCAGAGCGGCGACGGCGCCGCCCTTGAGCTCCAGCACGCGCATGCCCTTTCGCGCTTCGTGAAAGGCGGCCATGCCGTTGGGGACGGTCGCATTGATGAAGGCGTTTTTCGAAACGGAGTAGCTTTGGATGCGAAGCGGAAAGGTGCCCAGGCTGCCGCGAATGACAACGGCCATCACGACAATCGAAATAATCGAAAGGACGGCATGGGCGCCTCTGCCCATTCTGCGCTCGCGTCCGCCGGCAAGCTTTGCGCACGCAAACGGCAGGGCCACAAGGCCGGTCAAGCAAAGCAGATACGTCAACACCGGCCAGTCTTCCATGATGGTGATGATGATCGCCTTGGTGTCGTCCTGAAGAAAGCCGAAGATGATCGGACTGATCGGAGTGCCGTAAAAGCCGTAGAAGCCGAAGTTGACGACCGTCAGCAGCGCCGCAACAAACAGCCCGATACCCGCCAGCACGCATGCCAGACGCCAGAAGAAGGCCTTCCAATAGGAGAGAATCACGCAGATCCAGGCCGGAAGAAGCATCAGTGCCAGCCACTTGGCGTCAACGCGCACCCCCATCACCATGGCAGGCGCAAAGTCGCTCCAAAACCCGAGATCGTCATTTCGATAATAGAAAAAGAAGACGATTCTCGCGAGCATGAGAAGAATGAGTGCGGCGATGCCGAAGGCCGCCGACCGGACGCATCGTCCGATCCAGTGAGAGGATTCCGTCATGATTCGAGAAGGCCGTTGAAAAAAGGACCAACGGCGGCGCCGAGGTTCCAAAAGGCACTCATTCTACCGAGCCGCGTTCAACTTTTCAGTCCCAACCCCGTGTCGATTTGCGTTTGATCGGCGTCGAACGAGCCGCACGCGTCGTGCGCTTACAATCCGGGCGCACGACGCGCCGGTGCACGATTGCCCGAAGGACAAGGTCCGCTTTTTTGCAAATTTCGACAAATAGGCAGAAAATTTCAGAAAGCACATTCACGCCGGCGCCATGCCTTGCAGGTAGCCATTTACCCAAGATACTCAAATCAAAAAATGAATGTATTTCTCCTCATTGCAGCGGCCATCATCCTCATCGTCGTCCTGCTGCGATTCAAGTGTCCGATCGGCCCCGCCATTCTGGCGGGCGGCGCCCTTCTCTGGCTTTTTGAAGACCCCACCCTGCGTGCGCTCAGCGAAGCCGGCCGCGACATGCTCACGATGCCGCGCACATACGACCTTCTCTTCGCACTCTACTTCGTGATGTGCCTTGAGATCCAGCTTCGAAAGTCCGGAACCCTCAAGGGCATGGTCGACGCGCTCAACCGCTTCTTTTCCTCCACGAAGGTCGTCATCGCCACGATGCCTGCCTTCCTGGGACTTTTGCCCTCGGTCGGCGGCGCACGCTTTTCCGCCCCGATCGTCGAGACGGCCTGCGAAGGCATGGACATCAAGCCCGAAAGCAAGGCCGCCATCAACTTCTGGTTCCGCCACATCTGCGAGTTCGCCAGCCCCATCATTCCCGGCATGATCCTCGGCTGCGCCATCGCTCACGTGAGCGTCGCCGATCTCGTCATCCATCTTTTCTGGATGTCCGTCGTCGCCTTCGCCACAGGCTGGTTCGTCATGGTCCGCCCGCTCAAGTTTGAGGAAAAGCGCCGCAAGGCCGAACTGTCGTCCGAGCAGCGCAGGACAGACCTCATCAACGTCGTGCTCGCCATCGCGCCCGTGCTTCTGAGCGTCGTTCTCATGATGGCCTTCAATCTCTCCGCCGCCCTCGCCATGGGCGCCGTGGTCGTGCTGCTCATCCCCGTACTTCTGATGATGAAGCGCGGCGTGAGCGTCAAGGACGTGTTCGTCGGCGCCGCCGACTGGCGTCTTCT
>CABUOH010000074.1 GCA_902493085.1 uncultured Sutterella sp.
GCGGGCCATTCTCGCCTACCTACAAATTTTGCGTCCTAAGCGATAGGGAGCTTACAGAGAAAGTCGGGCGTGCGGCGCGTGAGGAGCTGAGGCACGGCACGGATGCCGGCATTCGTTTCGGGCGCAAGCTCGCGCATCTGTCTCTCCGTAAACTGCGGCAGCACCGTGGGCGTCACGAACGGAATGAACCAGTCGTCGGCCCCCGTGAAGTGACGGCTGAAAACCTGTCGGAAGACGAAGCCGGTGAGGCCTTCCATCGGGGCGACGGCAAGGGGCGGTACGATCGTGGCGGACATCTCTCTTATATGGGCATGGTGAAGGGAAGGGGATTCTACCCGATCGGCAAGATCCGGGAGGCTGGACGGTACGCTGGACAGTATGTCGTGCGCGGATCGGGCGGCACAGCCGTGCATGCGTCGAATTTCGGGTTTGTGCGAGGCAAAAACCGAGGAATATCCCTAGCGGCGGCGTTTGACGCCGTTTGTTAGAATTTGCGCCCAAACGCAACAGGCGGCCGTGCATCGGTCTGAGAGAGTCGTAGTACGTCATAGGAGAAGACCTTCAGCACCCTTGCGGCCCTCCGGCGTCGATTGCAACCCAAAGCTGCGCAGCGCCCGCGGGGTGAAGCTGCGTCAGGAGACTGTCCCATGAACATGACCATCGGTTTGGCGCTTCTCGTCGTGTGCGCCACCGTCTATGCGCTCATCAAGCGCTACGAAACGCGACTCGTGCTTCTCACCGCCGGTCTGGTGATGACCCTCATCGCCATGGACCCGATGGCGGCCATCAAGCAGTTCGACAAGTCGATGACGAACGGCTCGCTCATCATCGCCATCTGCTCGGCGCTCGGCTTTGCGGGCGTCATTTCGCTCACGGGCTGCGACCGCCACCTCGTGCGTCTCCTCACGAAGCCGCTCGGCAAGCTCGGCATCTTCCTTCTGCCCGCCTGCATCATCGTGGGCTTCGTCGTCGCCACCGCCATTCCGTCGATGGCCGGCATGTCCGCCGCCGTCGGTCCCACGCTCATTCCGCTCCTTGTCCGGGCGGGCTTTCGTCCGGCCATGGCCGCCGCTGCCGTCGCGTCCTGCGTGATGGCGGGCTACTTCAACCCGGGCGTTTCCCACAATCCGTTCATCGCCAAGCTCGCGGGCATGGAGGTGATGGAATTCGTGGGCGGCTACGCCAACGTGACCCTCATGATCTGCGTCTGCCTCGTCGTTCTCATGACGGGCGTCTGCGTCGCCTACGGCGACTTCAAGAAAGGGGGCTTTGAAGATGCCGCCAAGGCCGAAGACGAGAATCAGGACGAAAAGGTGAACGTGCTCTGCGCCCTCGCGCCGCTCGTCCCCGTTGCGCTCCTTCTCGGCTTCTCCTTCTGGGTCCCGTCCGTCAAGATCTCGGTTGCGACCGCCATGCTCATCGGCATGATGTACGCGATGCTCGTCACCCGCGCCGACCCGCAGAAGACGATCTCCAAGTTCTTCGAGGGCATGGGCAAGGGCTACGGCAGCATTCTCGGCATCATCATCGCCGCGGGCGTCTTCGCCGCCGGCCTTCGCGCCACGGGCGTCATCGACCTCTTCGTCAACTACCTCACGCACGCCAACGAAGTCGCCAAGATCGGCGGCTCCGTGGGTCCCTACGTCTTCGGCGTGCTGACGGGCTCGGGCGACGCCGCCGCGTTCGCCTTCAACGAAGCCGTCACGCCTCACGCCGCCGAATTCGGCATGAAGATCGACGGTCTGGGCTACCTCGCCATGATCGCCGCCGGCCTCGGCCGCATGTCCTCGCCGCTCGCGGGCGGCCTGATTCTTCTCTCGGGCATCGCCGGCGTCTCCCCGATCGAAGTCGTCAAGCGCACGGCCCCGGCCGCCATCATCACGCTCGTGATTCTCTACTTCCTCGTCTGATCCCGCCGATCAGGCCGGTTCCGTCAAGCGGGCCGGCCTTCGGGATTCGAATCCGAGAGTCGTCAAAAGCCCGTCCGCAGGCACGCTGCGGGCGGGCTTTTTCGCGTCCCGCCATCCCGATATTCCGATATTCCGATATTCGGGCGTCCGTTCCCTAATCGTCGAGCTTTGCCGCTCTCAGGGCCTTCATGCGGCCGATCACGGTCTTTGCCGCCGAAGCCGCAAAGCCGCAGCCGCCCGCGGCGAAGGCGGAGAGGCACCAGATCGTGGCGCCCGCGCCGATCCAGTTGCCCAGAAGCCCGGCGAGGATCGGGAAGACGGATTTGCCGAGGTTGAGCGCCATGATGCGCAGGCCGATCGCCTCGCCGATGCGGGCGGGCGGCGAAAAGAGGTAGACGAGCGACATCATGTTGGGAAGCGATGCGCCGAGTCCGAGCCCGAGCACGAAGGCGGCGCCCATGAGCGCAGCCTGAGAGGTGACGAGCGGCATGACGGCGAAAGCGAGCGTGGCAAGGACGAGCGAAAGCACGATCATGTGCCACTCGAGCACCACCTTGAGGAGCATGGGCGTCACGAAGCGCACGATGAAGGTTGCGGCGGCAAAGCTCCCGAGCACCCAGCCGATCTCGGAAGGCTTGAGCCCGACGTCGGCGGCATAGATCGGAATGAGCAGGTTGCCGACCTCCCAGGCAATCGAGATGATGACCGAAGCCGCGAGCACCGCGCGCATCGGTCCGTCGCGCAGAAAGTCCATCGCCGACCCCTTGCTTCCTTCGGAATTCGCCTTTCCGGTTCTTGAGCCCGCCTTCATGACGCGTCCGAAGGCGGGCGCAAAAAGGAGAACGGAAAGGATGAGCGGCGAGACGACGCTCCAGGCGTAGACGGCCGAATGCGAGACGTGTTCGATCACGTAGCCCGAGACGGGGGCGGCGAGGTTGGAGGTTGCGGTCGTGAGCGAGAGCGCCGTGAAGGCGAAGCGCCGGTCCTTTGGAGTCGTCACATCGCCCGTGAGGCGCTGCACGACGACGTTCGTGAGCATGAAGGAAAAGCCCGTGAGCACAGCCGCGACAAAGAGCGGCGCAATGCCGAGGCTCGATGCGGGAAAGATGATCGCCGAGCCGCCCGCTGCCGCCAAGGCGAGCCTGGCCGCGAGCATCGGTGCGCCCGGACCCGCCCGGTCGAGCCAACGGCCCGAGGCGATCGCAAAGCACATGGGCCCGAACGAAATCGAGGCGAGCATGAGGCCGACCTCGAAGGACGAGGCGCCCGCATGGATGGCGTCGAGCGTCGCCGTGAACCGCAGCGACGTGCACGCCGTGTGCATGAGAAGCGTAATGAGAAGGACTTTGAAGAGCTCGGCCATGTTGGAAGACGATCCTTGTCGGTGTCACTTGCATTCTACGCTCCGGGACAGGCAAGCCGTGAAAGGCAAATCGTGAAAGGCAAACCGCGTCGCTCAAAGGCGTCTTCAAAAATGTCGTCAAATCGCCCGGCCGAGTCTGCCGCTAGAATTGGAGAAATGGGAGCGGCGCACCGTGCGCCGTTCGGAAAAGAAAAGGAAGAACATGCTCGCGAACGCTCGCCGAACGGCGGATGAACTGACGGACTGGATCCGCAGGTACTTTGAGGAGAACGGCCCGGCGTGCAGCGCCGTGGTGGGACTCTCGGGCGGGAAGGATTCGACCGTTACGGCCGCGCTCTGCGCCCGGGCGCTCGGCGCGGACCGGGTCGTGGGCGTGCTCATGCCCGACGGCGTGCAGCCCGACATCGGGGACGCGCGCGAAGCCGCACGCGTTCTCGGACTCAAAACCGTCGAAATCAACATCCGCGGGGCGGTCGAGGGGCTCAAGGGGGCCCTTGAGGCGTCCGAGGCGCTCTCTGCGCTTTCGGGCTCGGACGGCCTCACGCGGGACGCCGCGATCAACATGCCCGCGCGCATCCGCATGACGACGCTCTACGCCGTCGCGCAGATGCTCCCCCGGGGCGGGCGCGTCGCCAACACCTGCAACCTGTCGGAAGACTGGGTGGGCTATTCGACGAAGTACGGCGATGCGGCCGGGGACTTCAGCCCGCTCTCGCACCTCTTGGTGCACGAGGTTCGCGAAATCGGCCGTGCGCTGGGCCTTCCGGCCGCGCTCGTCGAGAAGACGCCTTCGGACGGGCTTTCGGGCTCGAGCGACGAGGAGCGCCTGGGGTTCACCTACGCCGTGCTCGACCGCTACATCTTGACGGGCGAATGCGAAGATCCGGCCGTGCGGGCCCGCATTGACAGACTTCACGCCCTCAACCTTCACAAGCTTCGCCTCATGCCGTCCTTCGAGCCGGGCCAAGGCGCACGCGCCGCATGACGAAGCCGACGCCCGGCGCGCGGGCGGCCCGAACCCGGGCCGAGCTTCTCACGGGACCCGTCTTCCCGATGGTTGTGAAGTTCGGCGTGCCCACGATGGTGAGCATGCTCACGCCCGCCATCTACAACCTGACGGGCACCTACTTCGTCTCGAGCCTGGGCACGACGGCCGTGGCGGCATTGGGCATCGTCTTCTCGCTGCACATGATCCTCGCGGCCGTCGGCATCATGATGGGGCAGGGGTGCGCGAGCCAGACCTCCCGCCTGCTCGGCGCAGGCGAATACGAGGCCGCGGGCCTCATCGCGGGCACGGGCATTCTCCTCTCGGTTTTGGGGGGCGCCGCGATCGGCGTGCTCGGCCTCGCCTTTGACGAGGAGCTTCTCCGAATGCTGGGCGCCACGCCCACGATCATGCCCGACGCCGTGCGCTACGCCGAGGTGCTGCTTCTGGGCTCGCCCGTCGTCTGCGCGGCCTTCACCTTCAACAACCTGCTCAGAAGCGAGGGACTCGCCGTCGTCGGCATGCGCGCGCTCCTCGCGGGCGGCGTTCTCAACCTCGCGCTCACGCCCGCCTTCATCCTCGGGCTCGGCTTCGGGATCGAGGGCGCGGCCTGGTCGTCCGTCCTTTCCCAGACGGCCGGCCTTCTGATTCTGGTCAATCACTATCGCCGCAGGGCGTCCCTGCTCACCATCATTGCGCCCACCGCCCAAAGGGTGCGAAGGCTCGCGCCCACGATCATGCGAAACGGCATGCCGAGCCTTCTTCGCAATGCGCTCGCCGCAGTCGCAGCCTCCATCCTCAACTACACGGCCGGGGGCTTCGGAGACGCGGCCGTGGCCGCGATGAGCATCGTGGGGCGGGTCCTCATGACGGTCAACGCCGTCGTGGTGGGCTTGGGCCAGGGCTATCAGCCCGTGGCGGGCTTCAACTGGGGCGCGGGCAACTACGGACGCGTCAAGACCGCGCTCGTCTCGTCGATCGCGGCCGGGACGGCCTTTACGGCCGCCGCTTCCGTGCCGGGCTTCATCTTCGCCGAAGCCGTCGTCTCGGTCTTTGCGGGCGGCGACGCCCAAGTCGTCGAGACGGGGGCCCTTGCGATGCGCTGGGCGTTTGCGGGCTTTCCCTTCATCGCGTTCTCCATGATCGCCAACATGACCTATCAGGTTCTCGGGCGCCCGAAGGCCGCCTCCTTTCTCTCGAGCCTCAGGCAGGGCTGGTGCTTCCTGCCGCTCGTTCTGACGCTCCCGGGCTGGTTCGGGTTCCAGGGGCTTTGCGCCTCGCAGCCCTTCGCCGAACTGCTCGCGAGCCTCGTGAGCCTCTACTGGCTTCGCGCCATCATGCTTGAGGCCGATCGCCTTGCCGCCGAAAAACGCTAGTCCCGCAGCGAAGGACGGGCTTTTCCCGGAGACGTTGCTTCCTGCGGCCTTCGCCGTCGTCTCCCCGCCGAACGGAGCGGCCCATCTCCTCCCTATGGTGTAGTAAATACACTACCCCTGACTGATGCCGGAGAAGGCGAGCTGGTCTATATTGAGGTGAGAACAGTCTTTTTGGGGGCAGCGCCATGGCGGCAGACTTGCTTGACGATCGATGCGAAGTGCTCGTGCTCGGCATCGGAAACATCCTCTGGGCCGACGAAGGGTTCGGGCCCCGCGCGGTCGAACGCTTTCACAGGCTCTACGGGGATCATCCCGACGTTCGCGTCGAGGACGGCGGCACGCTCGGCTTTTATCTGATGAACCTCATCACGTCCGCGCGCCGCATTCTGGTCTTTGACTGCTGCGACTTTCACGAAAAGCCGGGCACTCTCAAGGTGCTTCGCGACGACGACGTCGAGCCATGGCTCACCACCAAGATTTCTCCGCACCAGACGGGCTTTTCGGAGCTTCTCGCCACGGCGGCGCTCATGGGGCGAAGCCCGGAGCGGCTC
>CABUOH010000075.1 GCA_902493085.1 uncultured Sutterella sp.
TGAGAAGGATCTGAATTCGACTGTGCACCGGGGAGATTCCAAAAATCGAGCAAGACATAGACTATGCCCTATCGTAGTCTTCGCCCGGATTGAATTTCACGAACAGAGGGTTTTCACCACCGCTCTCGGCTACCTCCCTCGACCCGTATCGCCGTTGGCACTAGTTCTTTAGGATGAAAGGCATGCATAAGGCGCGGGTTCCCCGCCGAACCCCGGAGGGCGCCTTCAATCAGACTAACCAGCCAAGGAGAAAAACATCATGCTTTCGAACCGTCGTCGCTTCCTTCAGGGTGCCGCCGCCACGGGCGTTGCCGCCACCGCCGGTCTCTGGAGCCATGCCGCCTCTGCGAAGGTCGCCCCCGTCACGCTCAAGGACCGCAAATATGAACCGCTGAAGCTGCCGCGCCCGATCAGTCTTGCCGCCCTGACCGTGCTTGACGTTTCGCCCGCCAATCAGGTCCTCTGCGCCGCCAAGGCCGGCTACAGCCACGTGGGCATTCGTCTCGTCCCGGCCACGCCGACCGAAACCCAGTACGACATGATCGGCGACACGCCGATGATTCGCGAAGTCGAAGCCAACCTGAAGGCCACGGGCGTCAAGGTGCTCGACATCGAAATTCTCCGCATCAAGCCCGACACCCGCGCCGTCAACTGGAAGGCCTTCTTTGAAACCGGCGCCCGTCTCGGCGCCACGCAGGTGCTCTGCGCCGGGAACGACCCGGACATCAACCGCCTGACGGACAACTATGCCGAGCTCTGCGAACTCGCTCATCCGTACGGCCTCAACCTCAACATCGAGCCGATGCCCTGGTGCGACGTCTCGACCGTCAAGCAGCAGGGCGAGATCCTTCGCAAGATCAATCGTCCGAACGCCGGCTGCCTCGTCGACCCGATCCACTTCTATCGCGCCAAGAACGACTACAAGGACATCGACAACCTGCCCGCCGGCTCCCTCAAGTACTGCCAGATGTGCGACATCACGGCCGAGATGCCCGACACGATGGAAGGCATCCTCTATCAGGCCCGCAACTTCCGCCTCTCTCCGGGCACCGGTGCGGCCGACCTCGTGCAGCTTCTCAAGCATTTGCCCGACCTGCCGATCTCCATCGAGGCCTGCAACGCCGATCTCGCCCTGACGATGTCTCCGCTTGACCGTGCCCGCATGTACCTCGAAGACATGGTTGCCGTGCTCAACGCCGCCGGCGAACGCTGATCCGGCTGACGAGCTCTCAAAAAGTTCTCCTCTTTTTTGTGCATCCCCCGCACCGGCGGATTCCTTCGGGAATCCGCCGATTTTTTTGTTCCACCCGTGACAAAAAAGCCTGCAGAACGCATCCTGCAGGCTTTTCGTCAAGCGAGACGACGGACGGTTAAACCGTCATGATTTCCTTGTCCTTCTCGGCCACGACCTTGTCGACTTCGCCGATGTAGCGGTCGGTGATCTTCTGGATTTCGGTTTCGGCGCGGCGCTGATCGTCCTCGCTGATTTCCTTGTCCTTGCAGAGACGGTCGACGTGCGTGTTGGCATCGCGGCGGAGGTTGCGGACGGCAACCTTGGCGTCTTCGCCCATGCCCTTGACGACCTTCGTGAGCTCGCGGCGGCGTTCTTCGGTGAGCGGAGGCAGCGGCACGCGGATCACCATGCCGCTCGTGGCCGGATTGAGGCCGAGGTCGGAATTGCGGATGGCCTTTTCAACGACGGCGACCATGTTCTTTTCCCAGGGCTGAACCGTGAGGGTGCGGGCGTCGCCGACGCCGAGCTGGGCGACCTGCGTGAGCGGCGTCGGGCAGCCGTAGTAGTCGACCATGATGTGTTCGAGAAGGCCCGTGGAGGCACGGCCCGTACGGATCTTCGTGAAGTCTTCGCGAAGCGTTTCGATGGTGCGTCCCATCTTGTGCTGGGTCTGGCTGATGATGTCAGCAACAGTCATTTTTAGCTCCTGATTGGATTTCCGCACAGTCCCTCGCGGACGGGCAGAAAATGCGCCGTACCGCACCATAAGGCGGGCGACGCTTTGGGATTGAAAAAAGTGAAGAGCCTGCGGGCCGTCTGGTCTGCAGGCTCACGTCATGCCGATATTTTATCCAAATATCAGGAATGCACGAGCGTGCCTTCCTGTTCGCCGAGAATGACGCGGCGCAGAGCGCCCTTCTTGTTGATGTTGAAGACCTTGATCGGCAGGCCCTGTTCGCGGCAGAGCGCGAAGGCGGTGGCGTCCATCACCTTGAGGTTGGAGCGAAGCGCGTCGTCGAAGGTGATCTCTTCGAACATCGTGGCGGTCGGATCCTTCTTCGGGTCGGCCGTGTAGATGCCGTCGACCTTCGTGGCCTTGATCACGATCTCGGCGCCGATTTCGGCACCGCGCAGGGCGGCGGTCGTGTCGGTCGTCATGAAGGGATTGCCCGTGCCCGCGGCGAAGATCACGACGCGGCCGAGACGGAGATGGCGAAGGGCCTTGCCGCGAATGTAGGGCTCGGCGACCTGCTCGATGTTGAGGGCGGACTGAACGCGGGCTTCAACGCCGTTGTTGCGGCAGGCATCCTGAAGGGCCATGGCGTTCATGACCGTGGCGAGCATGCCCATGTAGTCGCCCGTGGCACGGTCCATGCCGGTCGCGCCGAGCGCGACGCCGCGGAAGATGTTGCCGCCGCCCACAACGATGCCGACCTGAACGCCAAGCTCGACGACGCTCTTGATTTCCTCGACCATGCGGGCAAGAACCGTGCGGTTGATGCCGAAGCTGTCTTCACCCATCAGGGCTTCGCCGGAAAGCTTGAGAAGAATGCGCTTGTAGGCGGGCTTGGCCGCCGTTTCCGCCGTCTGATCCATATCGTCACTCCGAAAGTCAAACTGAAAGTTGTGCTGTCAACCATGCCCGCAAGCGTCTGAAAAACGCGCTGCGTAGGCAAAATTACCTAATTATAAGCCACGGTGTTTGAGGCGAAAAAATATTTTTGCGCGCCGAAGATCGGCACAATGAGCGCGCAATGAGGCCGCATGAAGCGGATGAATGAAGCGCACAAAACAAAAGAAACCAAAACAAAACGGGATGTCTCGCAATGGAGGCATCCCGTTTCTTGAGGCCGGTCAAAAAAGCCGGCGGCTTTAGCGCTTAGGGCTTAGGCCTGGGCGGCGGCAACCTGAGCGGCGACTTCGGCGGCGAAGTCGTCAAC
Organism: uncultured Sutterella sp.; assembly: GCA_902493085.1. Lineage (GTDB taxonomy): Bacteria > Pseudomonadota > Gammaproteobacteria > Burkholderiales > Burkholderiaceae_F > Sutterella. Next base: position 3,175 of record CABUOH010000075.1, read on the forward strand.
GCGCTTTTCGATGCCTTCGCCGACGACGAAGAGCGTGTAACCGGCGATCTGGGCGCCAGCACCCTTCACGAGTTCGCCGACGGACTTCTTGTCGTCCTTGACGAACGGCTGGTTGACGAGCGTGACTTCCTTGAGGAACTTCTTGACCGTGCCTTCGGCGATGCGTTCAAGCATGGCTTCGGGCTTGCCGGCTTCGCGGGCCTTTTCGATGGCGATGCGGCGTTCGGCTTCGATCTGGGCCTGGTCAACGCCGGTCTCGTCGAGAGCCTTCGGCTTGGCGGCGGCGATGTGCATGGCCACGTCGTGGGAGAGTTCGGCATTGCCGCCGATCACGTCAACGATGACGCCGATCTTGGAGCCGTGGATGTAGGAGTTGAGTTCGCCCTTGGCTTCGACGCGGGTGAAGCGGCGGAACGTCATGTTTTCGCCGATCTTGCCGACGAGGGCCTTGCGGACGTCTTCGAGCGTGGCGTCGCCGATCTTGCAGGCGGCGAGGGCTTCGATGTCGGCCGGGTTCTGTTCGGCAACGGCGCGGACGGCGTCAGCAGCCATCTGCAGGAATTCCGGGTTCTTGGCAACGAAGTCGGTTTCGGAGTTGACTTCGAGGATGGCACCGAGCTTGCGATCGTCGGAAAGGTAGACGGCAACAACGCCTTCAGCAGCGATGCGGGCGGCGGCCTTCGTGGCCTTGTTGCCGAGCTTGACGCGAAGGATTTCCTCGGCCTTGGCCATGTCGCCGTCGGCTTCCGTGAGGGCCTTCTTGCATTCCATCATCGGGGCGTCCGTCTTGACACGCAGTTCCTTGACCATCGCGGCGGTAATAGCAGCCATGTTTACTCTCCTAGAGTATCAGTAGAAAATTTATGAATTCAGAATCACGAAAAAAAGGGGGTGACATGATGTCGCCCCCTTTCTTCAGCCGGTAGCCTGAGGGCAGAAGTATTTCGACCTGCCAGAGGCTCCTGCTTAAGGACAGAGTCGCGGTACTCTGCGAACGGTCGACATTGTAATGGATGTCGACCGCCGGTGCAGGGATTCCGCTTCAACCGAAATTAGGCAGCGGGCTGTTCTTCGGCTTCAGCAGCCACTTCGACGAATTCTTCGTCAGCGGCGGCTTCGACGATTTCCGTCTGGCTGTCGGCACGGCCGGCCAGAACGGCGTCGGCGATGCCGCGGGCGTAAATGGCGACGGCCTTGGAGGAGTCGTCATTGCCCGGAACGACGTAGTCAACGCCAGCCGGAGAGTGGTTCGTGTCGACGATGCCGATGACCGGGATGCCGAGCTTGTTGGCTTCCTGGATGGCGATCTTGTGGTAGCCGACGTCAACGATGAAGAGAGCGTCCGGAAGAGCGGTCATTTCCTTGATGCCGCCGATGGACTTGTTGAGCTTCTCAACGTTGCGCTGGAAGTCAAGGGCTTCCTTCTTCGTCAGGTTGGCAGCGGAGCCGTCTTCGAGCTGCTGTTCCATGTCCTTGAGACGCTTGATCGTGCCGCGCACCGTCTTGAAGTTGGTGAGCGTACCGCCGAGCCAGCGCTGGTCAACCCAGCAGCTGCCGCAACGCTGGGCTTCGGCGGCGATGATTTCGCGACCGCCGCGCTTGGCGTCGACGAAGAGGATCTTGCCGCCCTGAGCGGAGAGCTGACGGGCGAACTTGCAGGCTTCTTCGAACTTGGCAACCGTCTTTTCGAGGTTGATGATGTGAATCTTGTTGCGGGCGCCAAAGATGTACTGACCCATCTTCGGGTTCCAGAAACGGGTCTGGTGACCGAAGTGGCAACCAGCTTCAAGCATTTCACGCATGCTGACCATGATTTAATTCTCCAAGGTTTAGAGTCTGACACGTCCTGATAAGGAAACATCCCCTTTGCGGGGGAGATCAAGCGCCGGAGAGCCGCCGAACACTCGCAATCGAATGCCGCAGAGGCCGGGCGCAGCACCTCGGAACAGAACGTGCGCTGATTTCACCCGGGGCCGACCAAGGCACACCGGGCAGTATGAACAAAGCCGGAGCACGAGGCTCCGGATCCGAAAGCGCACGATTATACGTGAGCCCTGAGCGGCGTTGCAAGCGCATCGCGCAAATTTCTTCGGCGCCCGTCCCGTTTTTCGCGCCCGCTTCCATCGTCCGCCGCCGCGCCCGCTCCCGTGCTCGTTCCCGTACCCGCTCACGTTTGCCTCGGCCGAATTGGTGTACTATCGCCGATAAGAACTGCGGGCCGCCTCACGGCGCGAAGCGCACCCGCACCCGTGCAACAGTATTTAGACAGCAAAGAACTCCGCACACATCATGGCCATCCACATCAAAACGCCGGAGGAGATTGCGGGCCTGCGCATCGCCGGCCGCCTCGCCTCCGAACTTCTCGACTACCTGACGCCCTTCGTCAAGCCCGGCGTCACCACGGGCGAACTCGACAAGCTCGCCTACGACTATACGGTCAACGTTCAGAAGTGCATTCCCGCCTGCCTCGGCTACCAGCCCGAAGGCATGACGCCCTATCCCGCCACCACCTGCATCTCGATCAACCACGTGGTCTGCCACGGCATCCCGGGCGACAAGAAACTCAAGAACGGCGACATCGTCAACATCGACGTCACGAGCATCAAGGACGGCTTTCACGGCGACACGTCCCGCATGTTCGTCGTGGGCAAGCCCACCATCGCCGGCAAGCGCCTGTGCGACCTCGCCTTCAAGACGATGTGGGCCGGCATCGAGGCCGTGCGCCCGGGCGGCACCTTCAACGACATCGGCGTCGCCTGCCAGGCGTTCGCCGACAAGAACGGCATTTCCGTCGTGCGCGACTACGGCGGCCACGGCATCGGCCGGGGCTTTCACGAGGAGCCCCACGTCCACCACTTCCCGATCAAGCAGCCCACGCCCAAGTTCGTCCCCGGCATGGTCTTCACGGTCGAACCCATGGTGAACGCCGGCCGCTACGGCGTCACGATGCTCGGCGACGGCTGGACCGTC